>NZ_CP039887.1:2100000-2195659 GCF_005221305.1 Neisseria subflava | reverse complement strand
GAGATTAAGCTCGGAAAATGGAAGATTTGGGAAATACAAGAAGGCAGAGCAGATAGGCAATCCGATAAAAATCAAATTTTTACGATACTCCCGCTGCTTTCAGACGGCCTTGCGCACAGAGAAAAGCAAGCTTGGGCGATTATACCCATTCCGCTCTTTTTTATCCACAACCGCCGCAAAATTTTATCCACAAATTCTATCAATGCATAAAACCCGTTGTCACACTTTGGCCAACGAAAAGTTTTTATATTGATTGACAAAAGCGGCAAATTAGAGTGTAATTCACGGTTTAATTATCTACCAATTTTTAGGAAACATCATGAAACGCACTTATCAACCTTCTGTTACCAAACGCAAACGCACCCACGGCTTCTTGGTTCGCTCCAAAACCCGCGGTGGTCGCGCAGTATTGGCTGCCCGTCGCGCCAAAGGCCGCAAACGCCTGGCTGTATAATTTTGAATTACGGCTTCTCGAAGCAGTATCGCTTATTAAAAACGGATGATTTTTCATCCGTTTTTGCGTTGAAAAACCGACGCAGCCGCGATTTGCTGCAAGTCTCCCAGTCCGCAGACAACGCGCTCGGCCATCCGCGCCTTGGTTTGGTCGTCAGCAAAAAGACTGCCAAACGCGCCCATGACCGCAATTATATGAAGCGCGTCATCCGCGACTGGTTCAGACTGAATCAACACCAGCTGCCGCCGCATGATTTTGTTGTGCGCGTGCGTCAGGCGTTTAATCGGGAAACTGCCCCAGAAGCCCGAGACCAACTTGCCCAGCTGATGAAAAAACGCCGATGAACACCCTGCTTTCCAAGCTCTTCCTTGCACTCATCCGCTTTTACCAATACTGCATCAGCCCCCTCATTCCGCCGCGCTGCCGCTATACCCCGACCTGTTCACAATACGCAGTCGAAGCCGTCAAAAAATACGGCGCATTCAAAGGCGGATGGCTGGCAATCAAACGCATCGCACGATGCCATCCTTTCGGCGGACACGGACATGACCCTGTTCCATAATGCTGCTGTCAACCATTTAAAGAACACGATTTCCTTTAATTTCCCGTCGGTTTCTATATAATGCCGTCTGAAGCAGTTTTCATCTCGATTACCTATCCGTCAATTCCAGGAATCTCTTATGGATTTTAAAAGACTAATGGCGTTTTTTGCCATTTCAGTGGCAATCTTTGCCGGCTGGGAACATTTTTTCCCCAGCCCCAAACCTAATCCGGCGCAACAAGCCGCGCAACAGCAAACGGCCGCTGCTCCGGCAAAATCCGCTGCCGAAGCCGCGCTTGCCCCGGCCTATCCCATTACCGTTACCACAGACACGGTTAAAGCCGTCATCGATGAGAAAAGCGGCGACCTGCGTCAGCTGACCCTCTTGCAATACAAAGCAACCGGCGACGAACACAAACCTTTCGTCCTGTTTAACGACGGCAAGGAATACACCTACGTTGCCCAATCCGAGCTTTTGGACGCACAAGGCAACAACGTTCTGAAAGGCATCAGCTTTACCGCTCCGCAAAAACAATACAGTTTGGAAGGCGACAAAGTTGAAGTCCGCCTGAGCGCACCTGAAACCAACGGCCTGAAAATCGACAAAGTTTATACTTTTACTAAAGGCAGCTACTTGGTTAACGTCCGCTTTGACATTACCAACAGCAACGGCCAACCCGTCAACCTGAGCGCAGACTACCGCATCGTCCGCGACCACAGCGAACCTGAAGGCCAAGGCTATTTCACCCGCTCTTACGTCGGCCCGGTGGTTTACACCCCTGAAGGCAACTTCCAAAAAGTCAGCTTCTCCGATTTGGACGACGATGCCAAATCAGGCAAATCCGAAGCCGAATACATCCGCAAAACCCCGACCGGCTGGCTCGGCATGATTGAACACCACTTCATGTCCACCTGGATTCTCCAACCTAAAGGCGGACAAAGCGTTTGCGCCGCTGGCGACTGCCGTATCGACATCAAACGCCGCAATGACAACCTGTACAGTGCAAGCGTCAGCGTACCTTTAGCCGTGATCCAAGCCGGCGCAAAAGCCGAAACCGCCATCAACCTGTATGCCGGTCCGCAAACCACTTCCGTTATCGCCAACATCGCCGACAAACTGCAACTGGCCAAAGACTACGGCAAAGTACACTGGTTCGCCTCCCCGCTCTTCTGGCTCTTGAACCAACTGCACAACATCATCGGCAACTGGGGCTGGGCAATCATCGTTTTGACCATCATCGTCAAAGCCGTACTGTATCCATTGACCAACGCCTCTTACCGCTCTATGGCAAAAATGCGTGCAGCCGCACCTAAATTGCAAGCCATCAAAGAGAAATACGGCGATGACCGCATGGCGCAACAACAAGCCATGATGCAGCTTTACAAAGACGAGAAAATCAATCCGCTGGGCGGCTGTCTGCCTATGCTGTTGCAAATCCCCGTCTTCATCGGTCTGTACTGGGCATTGTTCGCTTCCGTAGAATTGCGCCAAGCGCCTTGGTTGGGTTGGATTACCGACTTGAGCCGCCCGGATCCTTTCTACATCCTGCCTTTGATTATGGCGGCAACCATGTTTGCACAAACTTATCTGAATCCGCCGTCAACCGACCCTATGCAGGCAAAAATGATGAAAATCATGCCTTTGGTTTTCTCCATCATGTTCTTCTTCTTCCCTGCCGGTTTGGTTCTGTACTGGGTAGTCAACAACCTCTTGACCATCGCCCAACAATGGCACATCAACCGCAGCATCGAAAAACAACGCGCCCAAGGCGAAGTTGTTTCTTGATAAAGGTTTAGGCAACACAAAGGCCGTCTGTTGTTCAGACGGCCTTTTTTTATTTCCTCAAATACAGTTTGAGATTGAACCCAATCCAGTTTTACGCGGCATGCAACACAAAAATCGTCGGGCGTTTTTTCAAATTTAGCATTTCTTTTCTTTTTCGCCACTGCGCAATCGTCTGGCTGATGATTTCCTGTGTCGGCAAGGTCAAGTCCGTAGCCACACACAAACGCGTTTCAGTGTGCAGGTTTTCCACCGCATCAGCCAACAACGCATCGTTGCGATACGGCGTTTCGATAAACAGCTGCGTTTCATTCTGCTGGCGCGAACGTTGCTCCAAAACCTTCAAACTCTGAATCCGCTCATTTTTTTCAGACGGTAGATAACCCTTAAACGCAAAGTTCTGCCCATTCGCACCCGAAGCCATCAGCGCCAGCAACAAGCTGGATGGCCCAACTAAAGGCCGTACTTCAAAACCGTGTTTATGCGCCAACGCCACTAAATTCGCCCCAGGATCGGCAACAGCCGGACAACCTGCCTCGCTGACAATGCCCATACTGCGCCCTTCTTGCAAAGGTTTCAGCAGTTCCGGCAAAGTCTTCAAATCCGTGTGTTCATTCAACGTTTGCAAATTCAGTTCGCGGATAGGCGTAGTCACACCCAAATGCTTCAAATGCGCGCGCGCTGTTTTTTCCGCTTCCACAACAAAATCCGTCAGCCCGACAATCGCCTGTTGTTCATGCGGCAACAGGCATGGCGTATCAGGCGCACCCAAAGGGGTAGGAATCAAATACAAAATCGGTTTCATTCTTGCAACTCCAAAAAATCTCAGGCCGTCTGAACACATTCAGACGGCCCCAAACTATAAAACTTCCACACCTTCGTTTTTCAAAAAATCAATCAGACGGAAAATCGGAAGGCCGATCAAAGCATTCGGGTCCGTACTTTCAATCTGCTCCAACAAAGCAGCGCCCAAACCCTCGCTCTTCGTCGCACCGGCACAATAAACCGCATCCGGCTCACGTTCCAAATATCGGCTGATTTGTTCCTGCGTCAACCGGCGCATGGTAACCACCGTATGATCGACATGATGCTGAACCTTGCCCGTAGCAGTATTCAAAAGCACGATTGCGCTGTAAAATTCAATCCGTTTTCCGCTTAAGTCCGCCAGCATCTGTTGTGCATTTGCGACGTTCATCGGCTTACCCAACTGCCGTCCTTCACACCATGCGACTTGGTCTGCGCCGATAATAAGCGCAGCAGGAAAAGTTGCCGCCAATGAACGGGCTTTGCCTTCAGCCAAACGCAGCGCCGTCTCGCCAGCATGCTCGCCCGCAATAGGCGTTTCGTCAAAATCAGGCGATGCCGTCTGAAAATCGATACCCAAACGGCGAAGCTGTCCACAGCGAAAAACCGAACTCGACCCTAAAACCAAAGGCAGTTTTACTTCCATATTTTTACTTAAAAACATTGACGTTAGACTGCCGAAATTATATCATACTCCGTTTATGTCATACCCTAATTTGATTGACCCAGAAGTTTTCGCCGCCGAAGGGCAGAATCTGCAAGGCAGCTTCCTGCTCGAAGAATTGGATGAACGAGTCAGTTCGCACGATTATCCGGCCGACAAACAGACACGCGTGTCGTTTACGCTGCAAGGCGGTCGCGACCTGCTACAACGTCTGTTTCTCGATTTAAACGTCAAAGCCGACATGCCCCTGATTTGCCAGCGTTGCATTACGCCCATGCCGTTTCTACTCGATGAAACCAGCCGTATCGTCCTGTTTGCCGATGAAGAGAGTTTGGACGAAGCCATGCTTGCCGATGAAGAATTGGAAGGCATGTTACTCGAAAAAGAGCTTGACGTGCGGACTCTGGTTGAAGACCAAATCCTGATGTCGCTCCCTTTCTCCCCTCGACACGAAGACTGCGGCAACACTGGAACACTGGATGAAGTCAATCGGGACAAACCAAACCCCTTCGCTGTTTTAGCAGGTTTGAAAAGCAGTTAATTAGGACACAGTTTATTTATCTAGGAGCTTGAAATGGCCGTTCAACAAAACAAAAAATCCCCTTCTAAACGCGGTATGCACCGTTCACACGACGCTCTGACTGCGCCTTCTCTGTCTGTTGACAGCGCAACCGGCGAAGTGCATCGTCCACACCACATTTCTCCAAACGGTATGTACCGTGGCCGTAAAGTGGTAAAAGCCAAAGGCGAATAATCCGTTCGTCTGACTGAAAAAGCCAGAATATTGCCATGCAATGACTGGCTTTTTTGCATTGCACCCTGTATTTTCTTCTTCGGAAGCACACCATGAAACGTAAAATCTGGTACACCTACGACGACATCCACCGCGTAATCAAAGGATTGGCGGAAAAAATCCAAAACTCCGGCACCAAATACGATGCCATGATTGCCATTGGCGGCGGCGGTTTTATCCCTGCCCGCATGTTGCGCTGCTTCTTGGAAATTCCGATTTACGCCGTCACCACAGCCTACTACGACAACGATAACGAAGGTCAAGTTACCGAGGAAGTAAAAAAAGTCCAATGGCTTGATCCCGTTCCAGATGCCCTGAAAGGCAAAAACGTACTGGTCGTTGACGAAGTGGACGACAGCCGCGTTACCATGGAATTCTGCCTGAACGAATTGTTGAAAGAAGATTTCGGCACCGTCGGCGTGGCAGTATTGCATGAAAAAATCAAAGCCAAATTCGGCAAAATTCCTGAAGGTGTCCCTTATTTCAGCGGCATTACCGTGGAAGACTGGTGGATCAACTATCCTTGGGACGCGCTGGACATCGACGAACACAACAAATTGGCCGCGCAAAACCAATAAATCTGGCACAACCGTCGCAACAAGCCTTTTCATCTGATTTTCAATTCAATTTCCTGAAAATCAGATGAGTGTGCTTGTCCGATTGTTTGAGGCCGTCTGAAACACACAAACCGGAGAACAACATGATTACACTGGCCGTAGATGCCATGGGCGGAGATGCAGGCCTTGCGATGACCGTCCCCGGTGCAGTGGATTTCCTGAAACAGCAATCCGACGTACATCTGATTATGGTCGGAGATGAAGCAGCAGTCCGCCAAGCATTAAGCTCGGCAGGCGCGCCTATGGACCGCATTACCGTCTGCCATGCAGCGCAAGTCGTCGAAATGGATGAAGCGCCACAATCCGCTCTGAAAAACAAAAAAGAATCATCCATGCGCATCGCCATCAACCAAGTTAAAGAAGGCAATGCGCAAGCCGCCGTATCGGCAGGCAATACCGGCGCACTGATGGCGACCGCCCGATTCGTCCTCAAGACTATTCCCGGCATTGAGCGCCCTGCCATCGCCAAATTCCTGCCTTCCGACAGCGAACACGTTACCCTGGCTTTGGATTTGGGTGCAAATGTCGATTGCACGCCAGAACAACTGGTTCAATTTGCCATCATCGGCAGCGAGCTGGTACACGCTCTACACCCCGAAAAAGGCAGCCCGCGCGTCGCCCTTTTGAACGTCGGCACAGAAGACATCAAGGGTACGGATGCCGTCAAACAAACCTTTAAACTGTTAAGCAGCAGCAAACTCAACTTTATCGGCAATATCGAAAGCAACAGCGTTTTGTATGGCGAAGCCGATGTTATTGTCGCAGACGGATTTGTCGGCAACGTTATGCTCAAAACCATCGAAGGCGCAGTTAAATTCATGAGCGGTGCCATCCGTCGTGAATTCCAAAGCACCCTGTTCAACAAACTTGCCGCCATTGCCGCCCTGCCCGCGCTCAAAGGGTTGAAAGGCAAATTGGATCCGCGCAAATTTAACGGCGCCATCCTGCTTGGTTTACGCGGTATTGTAATTAAGAGCCACGGCGGAACCGACGAAGTCGGCTTCCGTTATGCTTTGGAAGAAGCCTATCACGAAGCCAAATCTGCCGGCCTCGCTCAAATCGAACAAGGCGTAGCTACCCAGTTGGCTGCTTTGGAAGCCGCCAAAGCAGAACTGGAAGCTGCTGCTACTCCAGCAACGGAAGCTTAAGGCTGATATATACAGGCCGTCTGAAACTTCAAAATGTTCAGACGGCCTGTTTTTATCTTTAATCACCGACTTCATTCTTAATATTGGGAATTTTCCCATTTTCGCTTACAATACCCGACTATCTGAATCAACTCTCTAAAAAGGCCGTTCTCATGCAATATGCCAAAATTTCCGGTACAGGCAGCTACCTTCCTGCCAACCGCGTCAGCAATGACGACCTTGCCAAAAAAGTGGACACTTCCGACGAGTGGATTACCACGCGTACAGGTATCAAATTTCGCCATATTGCAGACGACAGCGAAAAAACCAGCGACTTGGCTGCCGAGTCAGCGCGCCGCGCCTTGGCAGATGCCAATTTACAGGCTGACGATATCGACCTGATTATCGTCGCCACAGCCACTCCCGATATGCAATTCCCTTCCACGGCAACCATCGTGCAGCAAAAATTGGGCATTGCCAACGGCTGCCCTGCCTTCGACGTACAAGCCGTATGCGCCGGTTTTATGTATGCCCTGACCACTGCCAATGCCTACATCAAAAGCGGCATGGCAAAAAACGCTTTGGTTATCGGCGCGGAAACCTTCAGCCGCATCGTCGATTGGAACGACCGCACCACCTGCGTCCTCTTTGGTGACGGTGCGGGCGCAGTTGCCTTAAGCGCATCTGACGAACCGGGCATCATCCACGGCAAACTCAAAGCCGACGGCAACTACCTCAACCTTTTGAACGCCCCTGGACAAATCGCCAACGGCCAGATTTGCGGTTCGCCCTACATCAGCATGGACGGCCCCGGCGTATTCAAGTTTGCCGTCAAAATGCTGGCAAAAATTGCAGATGACGTCATCGAAGAAGCCGGTTACACCGCCGATCAAATCGATTGGATTGTGCCGCACCAAGCCAATAAGCGCATTATCGACTCTACCGCCAAACACTTGGGCTTGAGCATGGACAAAGTGATCTTGACCGTCCAAGACCACGGCAACACTTCCGCCGCCTCCATTCCGCTGGCACTGGATGTCGGTATTAAAAACGGCCAAATCAAACGCGGACAAAACCTCTTGCTCGAAGGCATCGGCGGCGGTTTTGCCTGGGGTGCGGTTTTGGTGAAATACTAATGGTTAGGCCGTCTGAACACCCCTTTCAGACGGCCTATTCTGCTCAAACCCATGAAATCCCTAACGTTTGCACTCTGCATCAGCAGCCTGTTTTTAAGCATAACAGCTGCGATATTGCCCAAACTGGCAATCGCCTATCTCGCACTGAGTGTATACGTTTTCTTGATTTACTACCTAGATAAACAGCGCGCACGTAACCACGGCAGACGCATACCCGAAGCAAAATTGCACCTGCTTAATCTGCTTGGCGGCTGGCCGGGCGGTTATTGCGGCAGCCTCGCATTCAGACACAAAACCAGCAAACCCGGATTTGTCCGCACCTTCCGGCTGACCGCCGCAACCAATACTGTTGCCACCCTCCTTCTGCTGGCAGACATCCTCAAACATTCAAACCAATAAGGAATTACTATGTCTTTCGCATTCTTCTTCCCCGGACAAGGCTCACAAAGCCTAGGCATGATGAACGGCTTTGCCGAACAAGCCATCGTTAAAGCCACATTTGACGAAGCTTCCGCCGTATTGGGTCAAGACCTGTGGGCAATGATTAACGGCGAAGATGCCGAATTAATCGGACAAACCGTCAACACCCAGCCCATCATGCTGGCTGCCGGCATTGCCACCTACCGCGCCTACTTGGAAGCCGGCGGTAAAATCCCTTCAGTCGTTGCAGGCCACAGCCTCGGCGAATACACCGCCCTCGTCGCTGCCGGCGCATTGGATTTCGCAGACGCGGTCAAACTGGTTCGCCTGCGCGCCGAACTCATGCAATCTGCCGTACCGCAAGGCGTAGGCGCAATGGCCGCTATTTTGGGTTTGGAAGATGAACAAGTAAAAGCCATTTGTGCCGAAGCTGCACAAGGCGAAGTCGTTGAAGCCGTCAACTTCAATTCCCCAGGCCAAGTCGTGATTGCCGGCAATACCGCCGCAGTCGAACGCGCCATGGCCGCCGCCAAAGAAGCCGGAGCCAAACGCGCCCTGCCGCTGCCTGTTTCCGTTCCCTCACATTGCAGCCTCATGAAGCCTGCAGCGGAAAAACTTGCCGAAGCATTGAAAGACATCACCATCAAACAACCGCAAATCCGCGTCATTCATAACGCCGACGTTGCCTCTTACAATGATGCCGACAAAATCAAAGATGCCTTGGTACGCCAACTGTACAGCCCGGTGCGCTGGACAGAAACCGTCAATGCACTTGTTTCCGAAGGCATCACCGAATCCGCCGAATGCGGACCCGGCAAAGTCCTCGCAGGCCTAGCCAAACGCATCAATAAAGAAGCCGCGTGCAGCGCATTGACCAATGCCGACCAAGTGGCTACATTTATCGAAGCCCACTAAAACGTTTTTAGACGGCCTTCCTCAAAAAGGCCGTCTTTAATTCTTGAATATAAACCAGTAAAATAACAACAAAAAAGATGGGGAAGAAATCCTAAATCAGAAAATATAGGCATTTACAAGAAGATTCATCTTAATAACCGTTTTTAATGCATATTTCAAACTAAGTAACTTTGCCAGACTCCTGCCTGAATGAATATAAATATCAAAATTGTAAATACTGGAATTAAGTCGCCTAACTTATTGGCAACTTGATTACGAAAACACCTTTAACAAGTTCTAATCAATATAAGAAATAGTTATGAGTAAAACAATATTATTTGGAATGCCTACTGTATCCGGATTGTATAAACTAATTGATAAAAATTTGAAATACCATGGTTTTAAAGTTATTAATATTACAGAAGACTTTGAAAACTTCCGTTATCCTTCTATTTCTAGTTGGCTAAAAGTAAAATGGAGTAAATTTATTTACAAAGATATATCTGCTAAAAAAAATTTGAAATGTTCAACATTACAGAATATTATTACAGAGAAAATTAAGAATATTGGCGAATTAGACTACGCTTTATTAATTAGTGGCGACATATACAATAATGATTTTATTCAATTTCTTAATAAAATAAGTCAAAATGGTGTAGTTAATTATCAATTTGACGGTTTACATCGATTTCCTTCAATTTATCCTTTAATAAATGAATTTAATAGATGTTATGTTTTTGATTCAAATGATTTATATTATTCGGAATACCATCTCTTTCCTGCAACAAATTTCTATTTTGACTATGAGCTAGATAACCTTCCCGAAAGAACAGTAGATTTCTACTTCACAGGTGTTCATATGGACTCCCGAGCAAAAGTAATTGCTAATTTTGGACGCTATGCAAAAACAAGGAATAAGAGTACTGACATAAATATATTTTGGAAAAGATACGCAGATGGCAGAAAAATATACCCTGATGAGAGCATTACACTTATTGATAAAACAATCAGCTTTGAGGAAAATATTAAACGTGCCCAACATGCGAAAGTATTAATTGACTTTGTTATTGATAAGCATAATGGCTTATCTTTTCGCACTTTCGAAGCACTAGGAAATAAACAAAAGCTGATTACCACAAATACACAAGTAAAATACTATGATTTTTATCACCCTAATAATTTCCTAGTTTGGGATGGATATGATTTTGCACAACTAGATGAGTTTTTAGCAAAACCCTACGTTGATATTGATGAGAAAATTCGACAAAAGTACAGTTTTAAAAATTGGATTAGTTATATACTACAAATTCAACCATATAAAGAAATAAAGCTTCCAAATCCAATAGAAGATATAAAAATCAAACCATAATGATAGGCCCATATAAAAAATCAAAAACTTACTATCATATTTTGGGATAAATGTCTTTTAAATTTCTATTAACATGGAAATTAAACTTATAATTTAACTGAAAATTAAAAACAGGGCGAAAATGCATAAACATCAACCTCTTATATCCATTATTATTCCATGCCATAACTCAGCTAATTACATTAAGGAAACTTTATTAAGTATTTATCACCAGTCTTATCAAAACTTTGAAATTATAGCTATTGATGATGGTTCAAACGACAATACCTTAGAAATTCTATATGAAGAAGCAAAAAAAGAATCTAGATTAAAAGTACTTTCACAAGAAAATACTTACTGCGTCAAAGCTCGTATTCATGCTATTCAATATGCCCGTGGCGATTACCTTGTTTGTCTAGATTCAGATGATCTTTTGGGAATAGACTATTTGAAAGTATGTGTAGATGCAGCTGAAGCTGATAAGAAATTAGCAATTGTATATACTGATGCCTTTCTTTTTGGCGCGAGAAATGAACCATGGAAGTTACCTAAATTTGCCTTACCAGACTTTTTACTGCAGAACTGCATCTATATTACCGCCTTAATCCGAAAAAAAGATTACGATGCAGTGGGTGGCTTTGATAGCAACATGACTTTTATTGAAGATTGGGAACTGTTTATTTCCATCATTAAAAATGGTGGGAAAGTCAAACAAATTCATCAACCTTTATTTTACTACCGACAACGACTCGACGAATCATCAGTGAGTAATTTAGCCTCTGATATAAAAGTCTCAGACAACCTACTAAAAATTTATAACAAACACTATGATTTTTACAAAGAAAACGGGATTTTTCTACAACTTTTAACTTCATACACACTAAAACAATATGAATTAAAACGAAAAAAATATAACAATCCTTTGAGAAAATATTTTTATAAATGGTTCAACCCTAGAAGATATCAAAAAATCCAACCCTACTTGGAGTAGTAGCTAATGAGACGAATATTAAAAAAAATATTTCATACTTGGAAAATACAACGTCAGCTTCAAGCAAATTATCGTTTCATTTCAAGTAATCCTTATATATATAAATCAGAAAACTATCCAGATAGTTTTCTAAGTAAAGTTATTAAGCAAACAACATTCATAATTGACAAGAATCCCGTTCCTAGAAAAATTTACACTTTTTGGACTGGTAACAATCCAATGTCAGAATCCCGTCAATCGCATTTTGAGCTTCTGAAACTAGTTTCAGGAGTAGAAGTGGTATTGATTACTCCAAATAATTTATCAGAATATATTTTACCTGAGTATCCACTGCACCACGCATTCAAATACTTATCCTTAGTACATAAAGCTGATTATCTACGTTGCTATTTTATGCATCATTACGGTGGAGGTTATAGTGATATTAAAGCTGCTCAATACAATTGGAGTCCTGTTTTTGACACTTTAGATTGTAGTAATGCATATTTTATTGGCTATCCTGAGATTAAAGCAGAAGACTTAGCACCTGTTGAAGGTAAGATTGGCGAAGATATGCAATGTTATTTTAGTATCATAGCTGGAAATTGCGCCTATATTTTTCGCAAACAAACCCCTTTTACTCAAGAATGGTACAACGAACTATTAAATAGAATGGATAATTACGCTGAGCAACTGGAGAATAATCCTGGTAACGTTCTAGGTAATAACCCCGGATACCCTATCCCTTGGACAAATATATTAGGAGATATATTTCACCCTTTATGCTTGAAATATACTGATAAAATTCTCCTTGATAATACTTTACGTCCAAATTTGGAAAACTATCGTTAAATTAATAGCGTGGTTGACATCCAAACATTTAACTACTATTTATACAGCATGTGTTATAAATAGTATCAAAAAGGAAACAACATGAGTACACAAGATTTGAGCGGCAAAATCGCTTTGGTAACTGGCGCATCGCGCGGTATTGGTGCGGCGATTGCCGATACTTTGGCTGCGGCCGGCGCAAAAGTTATCGGCACGGCGACCAGCGAAAACGGCGCGGCGGCGATTAGCGAGCGTCTGGCGCAATGGGGCGGCGAAGGCCGTGCATTGAATTCTGCCGAACCTGAAACCATCGAAAACCTGATTGCCGACATCGAAAAAGAATTCGGCAAGCTGGATATTCTGGTCAACAACGCCGGCATTACCCGCGACAACCTCCTGATGCGCATGAAAGAGGAAGAGTGGGACGACATCATGCAGGTCAACCTCAAATCTGTGTTCCGCGCCTCCAAAGCGGTATTGCGCGGCATGATGAAACAGCGTGCCGGCCGCATCATTAACATCACATCCGTTGTCGGCGTGATGGGCAATGCCGGTCAAACCAACTATGCGGCCGCAAAAGCAGGCTTAATCGGCTTCTCCAAATCTATGGCGCGTGAAGTCGGCAGTCGTGGCATTACCGTCAACTGCGTTGCCCCCGGCTTTATCGACACCGATATGACCCGCGCCCTGCCGGAAGAAACCCGCAAAACCTTTGAAGCGCAAACTTCTTTGGGCAAATTCGGTGAAGCGCAAGATATTGCCGATGCAGTCTTGTTCTTGGCTTCTGAGCAGGCAAAATACATTACCGGTCAGACACTTCATGTCAACGGCGGCATGTTGATGCCTTAAACCGTTTGTTTATTTAAAGGCCGTCTGAATATTTCAGACGGCCCTTTTTGTCAATCAAAACACTACTTTACATTCTATCTTGATATAATCTTAATAATCCGTTAGATAACGCTCGAAACAGTAAGTCCAAATAAGCATGATACGGGAAATCAAATCGCAGAAATGAAGTTCATTCTGTGCGTTTTTATTTGGTTTTGCTGTCGGTTTTCGACGTGTTTCAGACGGCCTATATAACAATAGCTACTTTTAACGAAAGGCCGCCCACTCTATGCACGAATTCTCCCTCGGTCCCATTGTCATTGTCCTGTTGGTTTCCGTCATTACGGTTATCTGCTGCCGCAAGTTCAACATTCCTTCCATGCTCGGTTATCTTTTGGTCGGTTTTATTGCCGGTCCGGGCATGTTCAAACTGATTCCACAAAGCCACGCCACCGACTATTTGGGAGAAATCGGCATTGTGTTCTTGATGTTCAGCATCGGTCTCGAATTCTCCCTACCCAAACTCAAAGCCATGCGCCGCCTCGTATTCGGCTTGGGCGTTTTGCAAGTCATCATTACCATGCTCTCGATTATGGGCATTTTGATGGCAATGGGCACGCCGTTTAACTGGGCGTTTGCCACTGCGGGCGCACTGACCATGTCGTCCACCGCCATCGTCAGCCGCATTCTGTCGGAGAAAACCGAGCTGGGTCAGCCGCATGGTCAAATGGCCATGGGCGTTTTGCTGATGCAAGATATTGCCGTGGTACCGCTGATGATTCTGATTCCGGCACTTGCTGGCGGCAGCGAAGGCAACTTGTGGGTAGAGCTGGGCTTGGCCGGTTTGAAAATGTTGCTGACCTTGGGCATTTTGTTTGTTGTCGGCAGCCGTGTGATGTCACGCTGGTTCAGACTGGTTGCCAAACGCAAATCGTCCGAACTCTTCATGATCAACGTTTTGCTGGTTACTTTGGGCGTGGCCTATCTGACAGAGCTTGAAGGCCTGTCTATGGCATTGGGCGCATTCGTCGCCGGTATGCTGCTTTCCGAAACCGAATACCGCATTCAAGTGGAAGACGACATCCGTCCATTCCGCGACATCCTGTTGGGCTTCTTCTTCATTACCGTCGGTATGAAGCTCAATATTCAGGCGCTGATTGGCAACTGGCAGCAAATCCTGATTTTGTTGGCAATCCTGTTGGTCTTGAAAGCACTGGTCGTCTTCATCATCGCTTTGCGCATGAAAAACCCTGTGGGCGACAGCCTCAAAAGTGCGTTTTATTTGGCGCAAGGCGGCGAGTTCGGCTTCGTGATGCTGGCCATTTCCAGCAAAATCAATATGGTTTCGCCTGAATTGGAACAAGCGGCCACTGCAGCCGTCTTGCTCTCCATGATTGCCGCACCATTCATTTTAGGCAGCAGCGATGCCATCGTCAGCCGCTTCGTTAAATCCGACTGGGACATGAAAGCCTTGGACTTACACTCTATGTTGGTGGAAACCATGAGCAAATCCGAACACGTCCTGATTATCGGTTTCGGACGCGGCGGTCAATCGGTTGCCCGTGTATTGGCGCAAGAAGGCATCCCCTACTTTGCCCTTGACTTGGACATTGCCCGCGTACAAGTGGCACGCAACGCAGGCGAGCCGGTTTCCTTTGGCGATGCCAAACGCCGCGAAGTCTTGGAAGCCGCCGGCTTGGGACGCGCCAAAATGGTGGTCATCACGCTGAACAATATGCACGAGACCCAACATGTTCTCGGCAACATCATGTCTATGCATCCGAGCATGCCGGTTTATGTTCGCGCCACCAATGACGATTACGTTAAAACCTTTACCGAAATGGGTGCGGAAGAAACCGTCTCCGATACCAAAGAAACCAGCCTGGTGCTGGCAAGCTATGCCATGTTGGGCCACGGCCTCTCCTACAACCATGTTTATCAAACCATAACCCATATCCGTCACAGCCGCTATGCATCTTTGCAGGACTTGTTTGTCGGCAGTGATGATGACAGCTTCTCCGACGAAGACAGCAAGGCCGTCTGCCGCCATGCCTTCCCATTGCAAGGCGAAGCATACGCCATCGGCAAAACCATCCGTGAATTGCCATTGGCAGCGCATTATCTGAAACTATTGTTTATCCGCCGCAATACCGGAAAAATCCAGGACCTTGACCCTGATTTCGTTCTAGAAACCGGCGACATTTTGGTTGTCGCAGGCAAGCAGGAAGAAATTATTTCCTTTGAAAACTGGTGCTTGCAGGGAGATATCTAATTATCGGCAAATAAATCTTGCGCATATCAGGATTTTTTGGTTTAATAGCGTCTTCGCAATTTTGCGCATGGGTGATTAGCTCAGTTGGTAGAGCGTCTGCCTTACAAGCAGAATGTCGGCGGTTCGACTCCGTCATCACCCACCAAGTTTCTTTTTCATTGTCTTTGACAGTGGATGCGCGGTGGTAGCTCAGTTGGTTAGAGTACCGGCCTGTCACGCCGGGGGTCGCGGGTTCGAGCCCCGTCCGCCGCGCCATTATTTAAAAATACTGATTCTTCAGTATCTCCCTTTTTCGGGTGATTAGCTCAGTTGGTAGAGCGTCTGCCTTACAAGCAGAATGTCGGCGGTTCGACTCCGTCATCACCCACCACTTTCCTTTTCATTGTCCCTGACAATGGATGCGCGGTGGTAGCTCAGTTGGTTAGAGTACCGGCCTGTCACGCCGGGGGTCGCGGGTTCGAGCCCCGTCCGCCGCGCCATCAAGTTAAAAATAAAAATACCGGTTTTTACCGGTATTTTTTTCGTCTGTACCCTATGCCTTTTTATAAAAAATCAAGCTTTTTAGATAGTATAAACAGGACAGCACAATAAAGCAGACATACGGTTTAAATCCTGAAAGATCATCTACCTCAAGCTGATTCACACCAAACGCTTATTTATCAAATCCCTAAATCATCTTCAAAAATAGACATAAATACTTGCCTCCCCTTCTTACACAAAGGCCGTCTGAAAACGTCAATACATTTTCAGACGGCCTTTTTTAGCTTATCAAGCCTGATACCTAATCATGCAGGAAGCCTTAGCATCAATCCAATGTTCGCCACCGGGCTGAACAATTTTAGACACCAACTTATCCAAATCGCGTAAATAATCGGTTGATTTTTGGCTGTTGATAATCACAACAACCAGCAACGGCTTTTCGTCCAACCAATACCCTGCCAATGCGCGGACATCTTTAAGCGTACCGGTTTTGAGGCGCAGGTTTTCACCAGGCTGCTTCAAGCGTGTTTTAAGCGTGCCGTCTTTTCCGGCAATCGGCAACGTACTGATAAACTCGTTTTTAAACGGGCTGAAGTAGGCTTTTTCCAACATTTGCGCCATCATGCGCGCATTGAGCCGTTCGACGCGAGACAGACCTGAGCCGTTTTCCAGCACCAGCCCTTCCGTATTGATACCGGCAACCGCCAGCTCACTTTTTACGATAGACGCGGCCTTGGCCTGCGCCTGCTTGTAATCAGATATATTTCCGGCAAATTTAAGGAAAACCGAACGGGCAATCAGATTATTGGAATGCTTGTTCATATCGGTGAGGATATCGGTAAGCGGTTTGGATAGATGGCTTGCCAACACATGTGCATCATGAGGCGCGACACCTGTCGTCAGGCCGTCTGAAACCGTACCGCCTTGTTGACGCCATTGGTTCACAAAACTTTTGCCGACATATTCTTTCATGCTGTACATATTCAGATACAGCTCTTTGCCCAAGCAGCTTTCCGGCAGCTTGCCCGACACGGTCAGCGTATTGTTTTTATAGGAAGTCTTCATGTGGCTTTTTAAAACACCACATTTCCCTTCTTTATTCTCAAGCGTCAATTTGTTTTGAATGTTCAGATTTGGCAGCGGCGGATTGGTACGGATGACCAAGCTTCCGTCTTCTTCTTTTTCAGCACGGAGTTCAACAGTTTTATACGCCAACATATTGGGATCGGGCGGCGTCATAAAGCTTTCGGCAGAATCGGAAGCAAAATCATCCGGATTCTTCACATCACCCCACAGGCTGCGGTCGAGTATCAGATGTCCGTCAATATGGCGTATGCCCTTATCGCGCATCTGTTGCTGCATTTTCACCAAATCATGCTGGTCAAACACAGGATCGCCGCTCCCTACCCAATACACATTGCCTTTCAACGTATCACCTTTGATTGAGCCGTTGGTTTTAAACTCCGTTTTCCAACGATAATCGCCGCCCAGCATACGAAACGCGGTAAACGCCGTTACCAGCTTCATGGTCGAAGCAGGATTGCGCAATTCATCGGCACGGTGTTCGGCAATCACTTTGCCGCTGTCCAATTCCTGCACATAAACGGAAATTTCATTTTCAGGAATACGTCCGAAATCCAAAGCCCATGACGGACAAACCGCCATCATCAGGCCGACTGATAAAATACTTTTTAACTTCATTGCATTACAAAAATCTTATAAATTCTTACGAGGTACTTAGGCCGTCTGAACGTTTCAGACGGCCTTTTTCTTTATTTCTGATGCGCTTTCAAACGCAAAGCAAACATGACGACCACAACACCGACAACCAAAGCGCAACCCATCGCCAAATGGATACCGTCCAGCATTGCCTGTTGCGGCATATCTGCGCTGGAAAGTTTCTCGCCGATATTGGTCGCACCGACAAAAAACGCCGCGCCGATGGCACCGGCAATCGGGTTGATGGTGGTCAGAATCGCCGCGCCGTGCGGATTGAGCATTTTCGGCAACGCGTTCAGACCATGGGTTTCGCCGGTTACACAAGCAGACACGGAAAGCGCCAACAGCGTAAACATCGCTGTCAGCATCACCACTTGCGTATCAATCCGCAAAAACAGCCACAATACCGCCAGCGACACCACCAGCATCACTGTTGCCGGCAAGACGACAAAGCGTCCGCCCTTTTTGTCCAATAATTTGCCGAACAAAGGCGCAGCAACCGCTTGGGCAATACTGGCAGGCATCAGAATCAGGCCGGTTGCCGTACCGGTCAGCATCAACACTTGCTGCGTGTACATCGGCACCATCAGCTCCAAGCCCAAGAACAGGAATATCGCACCGGCCAAAATCACAACGCAATATCTGAACTGTTTGTATTCAAACGAACGAAGGTTCAACAACGGCGTAGCCAAACGGAACTGACGGTGCGCAAACCACCCCACCAGCACAACGGAAGCGGCAAAGAGCAGGACAAATTCCACCAGCGGCATATGGGCAAAATTACTGCTCGCATAAACCAGCCCGCCGAAGCCCGCAATCGACAAAACTGCCGACAACATATCGATTTTCGGACGGCTGATGTTGCTCAAATTGACCGTCAAATATTTGCCCACCAGCACCATCGCCGCCAACATAAACGGCGCGGTAAAACCGAACAGCACACGCCAATGCGTATAGTCGATGATGATGCCCGACAGCGTCGGCCCCATTGCAGGCGCGGCGGTAAACATCATGGTAATGACGCCCATCGCCGTTCCGCGCTTGTTGGGCGGGAAAATCGACAATACGCCGTTAAACAGAAGCGGGACAAAAAACGCGGCAGACACTGCCTGTACCATACGCCCGACCACCAATACGCCAAACGTCGGTGCAAACGCGCAAATCAGCGAGCCAGCTAAAAACGTTGCCTGCGTAAACAGCACCATTTTGCGCGTTTCAAACCATTGAATCACGCCTGCTGTAATCGGTGTAAACGCGCCCATCACCAGCAAAAAGCCCGTCGTCAGCCATTGGACCGTGGTCTTATCGACACCGAAATCCTTCATAATCGGCGTGAGCGCGACATTCAGCAGCGTGTCGTTGAGATAGCCGAAAAATGCGCCGATGAATAAGGTGGCGACAATGGTTTTAGCAGGAAAGTCGGGATTGTCGGCGTAGTATTCGTGTGCCGTTTCGCCCTCTTGCGAATCAGAAGCGTGCATAATAATTTGAAATATCAGCGAAACCGTTATTTTAGCATAAACCGTTTTGACAGGCCGTCTGAAACCTTGACCGTTTCCCCAGACAACACTAAAATTTAGAATCGTTTTCATTTTTATTTTTTATTATTAAATAGGAGAAAAACATGTCAAAGAAAGTCAGCATCTTGGTCGGCAGCCTGCGTAAAGGCTCGTTTGCACGAAAAGTCGCACAAAACGTCATTTCCATGTTCCCCGAAGGCTACGAAGCGCAAATCGTCGAAATCGGGCATTTGCCTTTGTACAACTTCGACTACGACGATCCTGCCGTTACCGACTTCCCTACTCCGTCCAGCTATACCGAGTTCCGCGAAACCATCAAAGCCTCTGCCGGCGTATTGTTCGTGACTTCCGAAAACAACCGCACCGTACCGGCCTGCCTGAAAAACGCCATCGACATCGGCTCCAAACCCAATGCCGATGTTGCCTGGAAAAAAACACCTGCCGGCATCATCAGCCATTCTGTCGGCAAAATGGGCGGTTATAGCGCGCAAAAAAATCTGCGCCTTGCCCTTTCGTATTTCGATATGCCGCTGACCGGCCAACCGGAAGTGTTCCTCGGCAACTCGCCTACCCTGTTTGACGACAACGGCCAGCTCATCGAATCCGCGCGCGGCTTTGTTCAAGGCTATATCGACCAATTGGTTGCCTTGATTGAGAAAAACCCTAAATAATCGGGATTGAAGCATACAGGCCGTCTGAAAACCGAATTTCAGACGGCCTCATCTTTTGCAAAAAATCAGTTTTTCGACCCTTCCTAAATTTTTACTAATTGAGTGCGGTTATAATCCCTATCCACCCATCCTCCGGAGAACTTCCATGCGCGTATTATTGGTTGAAGACGATGCCATGATTGCCCAAGCCGTCAGCGCCAACCTGAAAGACACCGGCTACGCTGTCGATTGGGTCAGTCGCGGTTCGGAAGTTGCCGCAGCAGTGGCTGCGCAGGCATACGATTTGCTGCTCTTAGATTTGGGTTTGCCCGGCAAAGACGGTTTGGACGTATTGGCGCAAATCCGTAATGGCGGCTGCACCGTACCCGTCTTAATCGTGACCGCGCGCGACGATTTGCACAGCCGCCTCAACGGCCTAGACGGCGGCGCAGACGACTACATCGTCAAACCCTTCGACATGGCGGAACTGCAAGCCCGTATGCGCGCCGTATTGCGCCGACACGGCGGACAGGCGCAAACGCTGCTGAGCAACGGCATCATCACGCTCAACCCTTCCACCCATCAGGCGGAAGTGGTCGGGCAGGAACAGGCCATCATGCTCAGCAACAAAGAATTTGCCGTCCTCCAAGCCCTGCTGCTGCGTCCGGGCATGATTCTATCGCGCAGCGATTTGGAAGATAAAATCTACGGCTGGGGCGAAGAAGTCGAAAGCAACGCCGTTGACTTCCTGATTCACGCCTTACGCAAAAAACTCGGCAAAGAAGCGATTCAAAACGTCCGCGGAGTCGGCTGGCTGGTTGCACAAAACAACCAGGCCGTCTGAAAAACCAAAACAACACCAACACACAAACCATGCAACGCCTTATCCACACCATCAAACAATCCCTGCAAGTTAAGATCAGCCTCGCCTTGATCTGCATGCTCCTGCCCCTCTCCATTCTTGCAGGCATATTTTCATATTACGATACTTATCACGAGACCCAAGAGGTTCAAGACGACCTGTTGCGCCAAGTTGCGAACTATCTCGACCCGAGCGATGCCGATGACGAAAATCACTCGCTCGACAACGACAACAAGATTTCCGTTCAATTTCCCAATACGCCCAACCCCATTGTCAGCCTGCCTGAGCAGATTTCAGACGGCCTGCACACCATTCAGGCCGATGACGACGACGATTACTACCGCGTTTATACCCGTAATACCAAGCAAGGCCGCATCGCCGTCATGCAGGAAAGCGACTATCGCGAAGAGCTGGCCGAAATGGCCGCCGTGCAGAGCATCCTCCCCATGCTCCTCGCCATGCCCCTGATTATCCTGCTCACCGTCTGGATTACCCATTGCGCCATGCGTTCCGTCAAAACCCTGTCCAACGATTTGGAACAACGCCAAATCAACGACCTCTCACCGATGGACACGCAAGACATTCCCAGCGAAATCCAAGGCTTTATCGTCGCCATCAACAACCTGTTGCAACGTACCGACGAAAACGTCCGCCAACAGCAACGCTTTATCGCCGATGCCGCACACGAATTGCGCAGCCCCATGACTGCCCTTTCCCTTCAGGCAGAGCGGCTCAACAATATACAGCTGTCCGCCGAAGCGCGCGAGCAGTCCGCCCTGTTGCAACAAAGCATACAGCGCAACCGCCACCTGCTCGAGCAACTCCTTTCCCTCGCACGCGCCCAAGCACCCGAAACCCAACGCCCCAAAACCCTGATCAGCCTGCAAAACCAGTTCCGTCGCGTCTTGCAGGAACTCATGCCGCTGGCGCTGGCCAAAGGTCAAGACATCGGCGTCGCCGTTGAAAACGACTGCCAAATCCACGCCGACGACACCGAAATCTACACCCTCATCAAAACCTTTACCGACAACGCCATCCGCTACACTCCCAAAGGCGGCCGCATCGATTTGGGCTTTGACGAAACCGCCGAATACCTCAACATCTGGGTGGAAGACGACGGCCCCGGCATTCCCCCAAGCGAACGCCAACGCGTTATCGACCCCTTCTACCGCATTCTCGGCACCGAACAACAAGGCACCGGCCTGGGGCTTTCCATTGCAGACACCATTGTCAAACGCCATCAAGGCCGTCTGAAACTGGCCGACAGCCGACGCTTTGACAGCGGCTTGCTGATTATTGCCGAGTTGGATAAAAAAACGCTTTAAATAATCGACCCGCCCAAATTGGTTTATCTAGCTTTAATCCGATAAATGAAAACGTTTTAAAACCAAAGGCCGTCTGAAAATAACTTTCAGACGGCCTTTTTTATATTTTAAAGCAAACCTCATTCATTCTTCACAAATACGGCTGCAAGGTTTGGCGGAGGATTTCCATATCGGTAATTTCGGTAATATTGGCTTTGCCCAAGTATTCCAAGCCGACAAAACGCATGATGCCGCTGCTGACTTTTTTGTCGTGGCTCATGTGTTCAATCCATTTTTCAAAGGAGAAAACAGGCGGCGCAGACGGGAGGGAGGCGGCTTCCATTAAAGCGGCAATGCGGTCGGTATCGGCTTGTTGGGTTTTGCCCAAAATTTGCGACAAACGGGAAGCAAGGACGCAACCGGCGGCAACGGCTTCGCCGTGCAGCCATACGCCGTAGCCCATTTCGGCTTCAATGGCATGGCCGAAAGTGTGGCCGAGATTAAGCCATGCGCGGATGCCCTGCTCGGTTTCGTCTTGGGCAACAATATCGGCCTTCATTTTGCAGCAATGGTAAACGGCTTCTGCCATTTTTTCTTGATGTTGCGCCATAAGGTCGGCCATATTTTCTTCCAACCAAGCAAAAAATTCGGCATCGCCCAATGCGCCGTATTTGATGACTTCGGCCATGCCTGCGGAAAGTTCGCGTTGCGGCAGTGTTTGCAGGACGGTCAAATCGGCCAGCACGGCTTGCGGTTGGTAGAACGCGCCAATCATGTTTTTACCGAGCGGATGGTTGATAGCGGTTTTACCGCCGACCGAGGAATCGACCTGGCTGAGCAATGTGGTTGGCACTTGGATAAAAGGTGCGCCACGCTGATAAGTCGCCGCGGCGAAGCCGACCATATCGCCTATCACACCGCCGCCCAAAGCGATTAAAGTGGTTTTGCGCTCGGCACGGTTTTGCATCAAGCCATCGTAAATCAGGTTAAGCGTCTGCCAGTTTTTATATTCTTCGCCGTCGGGAAGGATAATGCTGAAATGCGGCACACCCAGTCTGTCTAAGGCCGTCTGAAGCTGTTTGAGATAAAGCGGCGCAACGGTTTCGTTGGTAATGATGGCTGCTTTTTTGCCTAAATAGGGCTGAAGCAGCGTATCTGCCTGCTCAATCAGTTTATGCCCGATAAAGATGGGATATTGATGGGACGGGGTTTGGACAGTCAGTGTGCGCATGGTATTCCTTTGCAAAGCGTATTTACTCGCCTAAAGTCTGCATCAGGCGTTTGAGCGTTTTGTGACAGCTGTCGGATTCGATGACGAGATGGGCAGTTTGACGGTACAGCGTATCGCGTTGGTCATACAGCTCTTGCAGTTTGGCCAAAGGGTTGGCAACTTGCAACAGCGGCCGGTTGCTGTCGTAACGGGTACGCTCCAGCAAGGTTTCGGGGCTGGCATGCAGATAAACAACCGTACCGTTTTGGCGCAAAATCTGCCTGTTTTCACTGCGCAATACGGAGCCGCCACCGGTCGATAAAACGATGTTGCGCCGGGAAGCGAGCTTCTTCAGCATATTGGTTTCACGGTTGCGGAAGCCTTCCTCCCCTTCCATCTCAAAAATGGTCGGAATGGATACGCCCGAAGAAGTGCAGATTTCGTAGTCGCTGTCGTAAAACGGGCATTCAAACATTTGGGCAAGCTGCTTGCCCAAAGTGGTTTTCCCCGCGCCCATCAGCCCGATTAAAATTAAATTGCCGTTGATTTTTTCCATGTGGGTCATTTTATACGATATAGTGGTTTCGTGGAAAAGTTCGTCGTTTTTCAGACGGCCTTTTCTTCTCTGGCCGTCTGAAAACCAAAACAGGCATACCTTTGCAGATATGCCTGTTTGTCATTTTAAAAATCAGTAACGCAGATTGTTACCCACATTATCCATAATGCGCGGCGTGATGAAGATCAACAGCTCACGGCGGTTTTCACGTTTGCCGCGTGATTTGAACAGATTGCCGACAACAGGGATATCGCCCAAAACAGGTACTTTGTTCACCGCATTGGTGCTTTCTTCCTCGTAAATACCGCCGACAATCAGCGTGCCGCCATCTTCAACCATGGCTTGGGTATTCAAGTGTTTGGTGTTGATACACTTGGTCATCAGAGAATCTACGGTACAGTCGATCGGGGTATCGCGATTAATCTTCACAGTCATGATAATTTGACCGTCAGGCGTAATGTTCGGCGTTACGGTCAAGCCCAAAACGGCTTTCTTGAAGGTAATCGAAGTCGCACCGCTGGAAGAAGCCTCTTGGTAAGGAATTTCCGTACCGGATTCAATTTTGGCTTCTTTGCGGTCTTGTGTCAGCACGCGCGGATTGGAAATGGTTTTGCTCTTACCTTGTTCTTCAGACGCGCTGATTTCCAAACCCAATGCGCCGGACGAGAACGCCCGCACCAGCGCAATGCTGTTGACTGCGGCTGCGGTCGGCAGACTGACGTTCGGATCCAAAGTCCATGTGCGGGAGCCTATGTCGCCACGGTTAAACGAGGCATTGGTATTGTAGTTGGTTTGTGCATTGCTCCAGTTGCTGCCCCATGCCGTACGGCCGATCGCACCACCGGAACCGAATTTAACGCCCAAGTTGCGGAAGAAGGTATCTTCAGCTTCCACAATACGCGCTTCCACCATCACTTGACGGGTTGGAACGTCCAATTCATCAATCAGTTTGCGGAATTTCTCAATCACGCCGCGGTTGTCGGTTACGATCAGCGTATTGGTGGCCGGATCGATTAAGGCGCTGCCTCGGTTGCTCAACAGAGTGTTGCGGGTGTTGGAATTATTGCTGTCGTATTCTTCCAAACGCAGAATTTTGCGGAATTCATCCACGTTTTTGTATTTCAACTGGAAGGTTTGAGAATACAGCGGACCCAATTCGGCAATCTCTTTTTCAGCCTGCAAGAAGGCTTTGTCTTTTGCCAACAATTCATCGCGAGGTGCAATATTGATAATGTTGCCTTGACGGCGCATATCCAAATTGCGCGCCTGCATAACCAAGTCTAAAGCCTGATCCCAAGGTACATCTTTCAGGGACAAAGTCATAGTGCCTTTGACGGTATCGCTGGCAACAATATTCATGCCGGATTCTTTTGCCAAAATCTGCAAGATGGTACGAACTTCTACATCTTGGAAATCCAAAGAAATTTTACGGCCTTTGAACGATTTGTTCGCATTGTGGTTTAAGCCGCTGGATTCGGTATTGGCAGCTTTAGGCGATACTTCAAATACAAAACGGCCGGAAGAAGCTTTGGTATTGATGTCCCAATTCGCATTATTATTGCGGATAATGAGCTGGGTAGAATTGCCGATACGTTTGAGCGTAACGTTTTGTACAGGGGTATTGAAGTCAGCCACATCCAAACTGCGTTGCGCTTGTGTCGGCAAAGTATGGTTTTTCAATGTCACAACCACGCGGTCGCGCTGCTGTTTAATATCCGGCTGTCCGCTGAAACCAGGGGCGGACAATTCAATAATGCCGGAATTGCGTGCGCCTTTGCGGAAATCGATATTGGCTGCTGAAACGGCTTGATAAGTCTGAGCAGCGCGCGCGGTAGACGGCGTAGCCGCACGTTCATTTGCAACGGCCGCATTGGTTTGATCAGTAGATTCGTTTACAAATACCCAAACTTCGTTGCCGCGAATCTCAGTATTGTATTGGCTGATTTTGTTCAAACCCAAAACCACGCGTGCACGGTCATTGTTTTGCGCTGCAGTAATTTGATTCAGCAATGGGTCGGCATATTCCAAAACAGGCTGAGGCAAACGGATATTGGTGTTGGCAAAATCCAATGCGATACGCGCCGGCGTAGATGTTACAAAACCATGAGGTGTGGTGACATCTTTGTCGAAACGGATTTTGATGATTTTTTGGTTGTCAGGCAAAGTAGAAACGTTAATATCGGTAATATTGCCTGCAAAGGCCGTCTGAACAGCGAGGGCAACGCTGAAGCCGGCAAATAATTTTGTCATGTGCTTGGTTTTCATAATCGAGTGAGACCCCTAAATTAATTTGAATTCGAACTATCTGAGCTATTGGAAGAATCCGCCTCTTTACTGCTCAATGGCAATTCGGCCTTCCGGTACACCCAGTTGCCGTAGCTGTCTTCAACTTGCTCGGTCAAGATAATTTTATCTTCAGTAATACTTTGGATTCTGCCGTAATTCTGACCGATATAGTTTCCGGGATAAACGGTATAAACATGGTCGTTGACCTTGATAAATCCGGAAACTTTGCCGCCGCTTTGAAGCGTTCCGACAAAGGCCATGTTTTCCAAACTGAAGGCTTCCAATGTTTCTTTCGGACGGTTCACATCCGGCGCATTGCCGCCTTTAGGAGCAGTGTCCAAACGGCGTGAATCAAACGCATTCATGCCTTTAAAGTTCGGCGGGCTATATGGCTTAGGCAATGTAACCGTCGGCTCTTCAAACGGAATAATCTTGGATTTTGCTTCCTGACGGGTTTGCGTCATCCATTGAGTCAAATCTTCATAGCTTTGCGTACAGGCTGCCAAGGGAAGAAGACTTAAGAGTAAGATGATTTTTTTCATGATTTCCCTATTCTTTTATTTTTGCTCATTCTCGGCAGGTTTGCCTTCTTCTTGTGCCTGTTGCGCAGCCAATTCGGCAGCAATCTCTTCGGCCGGACGGGCTTTGTAAGTCGTCGCAATCGCACTCAATGTCAACTCGCCTTTATTGCCTTTGCCTTCTTTGTCCTCGCCTGCGTTCACGAGTTTCAAAGAATCTAACGTAATAATGCGCGACAAATCGCCTACATCACGGGTAAATTGGCTGATTTGAGAGTATTTGCCCGTGATGGAAATCTGATACGGCAGTTTTTGAATCGGACCATCGTTTTCAGGTTGGAGCGGTGCAACGCTGTCCAAACGCAGTCCGTTGGTTGAACCTGCCTGATGCAGCTCTTGAATCAGGTTCGGAATTTCCGCATCGGTCGGCAGTTGTTTCAACAAAACGTCAAATGCAGAACGGATAGAAGCCAATTCAGCCTTCAAATTGTTCAAGCTTGCCGCCTGAATGCTTTTACGCGTAAAGGTTTCCTTCAGTTCTGCTTCTTTGGCTTCCTGCGTATTCAAGGTTTCAATCTGATCTTTAAATACGCCGACATAGCCCAACGCCAACATACCGACAATCAACAAACCTCCCAGCAAAAGTTTTGAAGGCATATTGAGCAGGTACAGGTTTTGTACGTCCAATTGTTTCAGGTTTTTAGATGCCATTATTGAGCCTCCGGAGCAGGTTCTGCCACAGGTTCGGCTATTTCACTGCTGCTTTGTGCAGTCGGTGCAGGAGCCGGCGTATTCACTTGGTTGATTGAAGATTTCAAAGTAAATTCTTGGTAGTTATCTACTTTTTTGATGCTCAACAATTCAGGCTGCAAGAAAATACCTGTACTTGGCAGGGAGCGCATCATAACGGCGATTTTATTGTCGCTGACGGCATGGCCGCTAATTTTATAGCTGGTCGGGCTTTCTGCTTCCAACGCAGTCAAATAAGTATTATCGGGCGTAAGCGCATTCAAAGAATCAAGGATATAAGCTGCTTGATAGCGTTTTTCCTGCAACTCTTCCACTTTCAGCTTCTTGGCCAAGAAGGCTTCTTTTTCTTGCTGAAGTTTATCGATTTCGCCCAATTCTCTATCAAGTCTGTCGATTTCGGTTTGCAGGAAGTTGTTGCGGCCTTCTTGATTGCTGATGGCGCTATCAATACCGAGATAGGTAGCGGCTGCCAAGCCCAAACCCACTGCAAAAGCGCCAAGCATCAATACTTTGAATTGCTGCTGCTTGCGCTGTTTAATCTCTTCCCGATACGGAAGAAGGTTGATTCTGGTTAATTCGATCATGTTCTCAAAGTCCCCTTAATGCCAATCCAAACGCCAACGTCAGTGACGGCGCATCAATTTGAAACTGCGGCAATTCTACTTTTGCACTGCGTTCCACATATGAAATCGGATGCAGGTATTCTGTTGCCGTATTGGTTTGCGAGAAAATGCTTTCCGCCAAACCTACCTGCTGAGCGGTAAAGCCGGTCAGCAGGATGTGTTTGATATTGGCGAAAGAATCAGTGGCCTGCGTGGTATAGTAAAATTGCAAAACCCGCTGAACTTCTTGCGCAACCTGCACATTAAAACGGTCGGCAATCTGAGACTGGTAGTCGGAAGGCTTGTTTTGGGAAGCCATCATTTGAGCGGCTTTTTCTTCCGTTACCCGATAAGTACGCTGAATCAGCTGATTGAGCTGCTCTGTGCTGACCGGAGTTTCTTGTTTATAGAGAATGCGGCCGTTTTGCAGAATCAGGGCATACATTTGCGTCGCATGAATGCCGAACACGGCAACTTTTTCCTCTGCCATTTCGGGAGCATGCGTATTCATCCAATAAACGAAGGCATTGCGTTGCGCCAGTAAGTCCAAATCCAAAGCGGACAAAGGCAAGCCCGCATTTTCAAACATTTCAATGCGCGGTTCGACATCGTCTTTTTTAGCGGCAACAGCTAAAACATGCTGGCCCGAACCGACTTCTTCGGCTTGAAAGTCGTAGTTCATTTCTTCAATAGGCGCAAATTGGCCGACTTCCGCCTCGACAAACTCTTCCAAGCCCAAATCGGTATCACGCGGGTTGTAAATAATTTGCTCGACTGTCGCCAAATTTTGTGGCATAGCCGCAACAATATTTTTGCAAGAACTGCGTAATTGTGTGTAAGTATGTTGGATGTAAGTGGCAAGCTGATCGTAGTCTTGAATTTTGTTGCCTTTGACAATATTTTTAGGCAATTTGGTAATAACGTATTTCTCCAGCCGAATTTGGTTTAAACTACGGCCTGTCAGTTGTACCATCTTAATGGCATGTTGGCTGATGTCGACGCCGATGGCAGAGCGGTTGTTCAATCCGCTAGAAGCCTTGCCTGTTTTGGTATCTTTCGTGCTTTTAAATAAGCGCATGATTTGACTTCCCTGTATCATTTAGGAGTGAGTAACTGTTTCGTTATCCGTAAAGGACTTCTTATTCTTTACACAGTATTGACTGTGGCTGATAGAAATCGTTTCCCATTTTACTTTATTTATCGCCATTAATGGCAAAATTATTACTTAGTCATGATTAAAAAAATTATAACGACCTGCATGGGTCTCTTATTAGGACTGGCTCTTTTCGGTGTAGGTCTGATTGCAATTGCAATTTTGGTAACCTATCCAAAACTGCCGTCTTTGGACTCTTTACAACACTACAAACCAAAAATGCCGCTGACGATTTATTCTTCAGACGGCCAAGTCATTGGCGTTTACGGCGAACAACGGCGTGAATTTACCAAAATCGGTGACTTCCCGAAAATTTTAAAAGACGCCGTGATTGCCGCCGAAGACAAACGCTTCTACGACCACTGGGGTGTGGACGTTTGGGGCGTGGCGCGCGCCGCAATCGGCAACGTCATAGCCGGCGGTGTTCAATCCGGTGCCAGTACGATTACGCAACAGGTTGCCAAAAACTTCTACCTGAGCAGCGAGCGTTCGTTCACCCGTAAGTTCAACGAAGCCCTGTTGGCCTACAAAATCGAGCAGTCTTTAAGCAAAGACAAGATTTTGGAGCTGTACTTCAACCAAATCTATTTGGGTCAACGCGCTTATGGTTTTGCCTCCGCCGCCCAAACTTATTTCAATAAAAATGTTAATGATTTAACATTGGCCGAAGCCGCCATGTTGGCCGGCTTGCCTAAAGCACCTTCCGCCTACAATCCGATTGTAAACCCTGAGCGTGCCAAACTGCGCCAGGCTTATATTCTAAACAATATGCTGGAAGAAGGCATGATCACCCTGCAGCAACGCGATCAGGCTTTGAAAGAAGAGTTGCATTACGAGCGTTTTGTACAAAACATCGACCAAAATGCCCTGTATGTTGCCGAGATGGTGCGTCAAGAGCTGTTTGAAAAATACGGCGAAGATGCCTACACACAAGGCTTCAAGGTATATACCACCGTCGATACCGCACACCAGCGCGTCGCCACCGAAGCCCTGCGTAAAGTTTTGCGCAACTTCGACCGCGGCAGCAGCTACCGCGGTGCAGAAAACTACATCGACCTGAGCAAAAGCGACAACGTAGAAGAAACTGTCAGCCAATATCTTTCTACACTTTACACCGTCGATAAAATGATTCCTGCGGTTGTATTGGAAGCCTCACGCAAAGGTGTACAGATTCAGTTGCCAAGCGGCCGTAAAGTCACGCTGAACAGCCACGCTTTAGGCTTTGCCGCCCGTGCCGTCAACAACGAAAAAATGGGAGATGACCGCATCCGTCGCGGCTCCGTCATTCGCGTTAAAGGCAGTGGCGATACTTTTACCGTCGTTCAAGAGCCTTTGTTGCAAGGCGCATTGGTGTCTTTAGACACGAAAACCGGTGCAGTCCGTGCATTGGTCGGCGGCTACGACTACCACAGCAAAACCTTCAACCGCGCAACTCAAGCCATGCGCCAACCCGGCTCGACGTTCAAACCGTTCGTTTATTCCGCCGCTTTGGCAAAAGGCATGACTGCCTCCACCATGATTAACGATGCGCCGATTTCCCTGCCTGGCAAAGGTGCAAACGGTAAAGCATGGAACCCGAAAAACTCTGACGGCCGCTATGCCGGTTACATCACGCTGCGTCAGGCTTTGACCGCGTCGAAAAACATGGTGTCCATCCGCATCCTGATGTCTATCGGCATCGGCTACGCGCAACAATACATCCAACGCTTCGGCTTCAAGCCGTCTGAAATCCCTGCCAGCCTGTCTATGGCTTTGGGTACAGGCGAAACCACTCCGTTGCGTATTGCAGAAGGTTACAGCGTCTTTGCCAACGGCGGTTACAAAGTATCTGCCCACGTCATCGACAAAATCTACGACAGCCAAGGCCGTCTGAGAGCGCAAATGCAGCCGTTAGTGGCCGGTGAAAACGCACCTCAAGCCATTGACCCGCGCAACGCCTACATCATGTACAAAATCATGCAGGACGTTGTCCGTGTCGGTACCGCGCGCGGTGCAGCCGCACTGGGCCGCTCCGACATCGCCGGTAAAACCGGTACCACCAACGACAACAAAGACGCATGGTTTGTCGGCTTCACCCCTAGCGTTGTGACTGCCGTCTATATCGGCTTTGACAAACCGCGCAGCATGGGCAGTGCAGGCTACGGTGGCACAATCGCCGTACCGGTTTGGGTAGAATACATGCGCTTCGCCCTGAAAGGCACCAGCGTCAAACCGATGAAAGCACCTGAAGGCGTGGTTACAAACGGCGGCGAAGTGTATATGCGCGAACGCATGACCACCAGCTCCGACCTGGCCTTGGACAACAGCGGCGTTGCTCCGCGTCCTGCTCAACCTGCCCGTCATGCCGTTCCGAATGAAAACCGCCGCAGTGCCGAGAGCAACACTGCGCCAGCCCGTGAAGAATCAGACGAAACCCCAGTTCTGCCAAGCAATACCGGCAACAATAACAGACAACAACTGGACTCTCTGTTCTAATGTTCTAAAACAAGGCCGTCTGAAACGTTCAGACGGCCTTGTTTGAGAAAATTCAAAGCAAAACCATGATTGATTTACACTGCCATTCGACCGTTTCAGACGGCATGTTGTCCCCAACCGAAGTTGTCCGACTCGCCCGTCAAAACGGTTGCACCCTGCTCGCCCTGACCGACCACGACCATACCGGCGGACTTGCCGAAGCACGCACCGAAGCCGATACCCTCAGCCTCCCCTTCGTCAACGGCGTGGAGATATCCGTCACTTGGCACGGCCGCACCATCCACATTGTCGGTTTGGACTTTGACGAACACAACGAAGCCCTGCAAAACCTGCTTGCCGAAGTCCGCAAAGGCCGTCTGAAACGACTGGAATCCATTGCGGCCAAACTGGAGAAAAAAGGCATAACAGGCGCGTATGAAGGCGCACTGGCATTGGCCGCCAACAAAGAAATGGCCAGCCGCACCCACATTGCCGAATTCCTCATCCGCGAAGGCCATGTCAAAAACAAACAGCAGGCATTTACCAAATATCTGGGAGACGGCAAATCCTGTTCCGTCAGACATGAATGGGCCACACTGGAAGACTGCGTAGCCGCGATTACAGGCGCGGGCGGCATGGCCATTATCGCCCACCCGATGCGCTATGAATTATCCGCCACCGCCAAACGAAACCTGTTTCAAGAATTTAAAAATCTCGGCGGCGCAGGGATTGAAGTGCACAGTGGCAACTGCTGTAAAAACGACCGCCTCAACTATGCCCTGCTTGCCGACCGCTTCGACTTTCTCGCCAGCGCAGGCAGCGACTTCCACCGCCCCAACGACTTCAGCGGCGGCATACTCGGCGCCTGTCCCGACTTACCCGAACAATGCCGTCCTGTCTGGAAACACTTTAAGGCCGTCTGAATGCCTCACGCAAAAGGATTATCCTACCAAATATCTTTGGAAGCCATATCTGATAACGTGTTTATACGGCCGGGATATATGCAGTATTTTCTCCGGGCAGTATAACCGATGTTGAAATTTCCGTCGGATACACGACATCAGCGGCTGTCTCTGCTGAAATTTCACCTGCCAACTCATTGTAAATTCCTTTGTCGTTTTGGAAATCAATATCGGCAACCTTGCGCCTTTCCCCATTTTCCAAAACCACTTCTGATTCAAATAATATTTTATTATCGGCTTCATCTTTCAGATTGATTTCTGCAAAATCCAAAGAGATCGACTGGATATCCCAGTCGGACAATAGAGAAAGCTCTCCTTCCTCCGTTTTCCCGTTACTGTTTTCGTCATGCCAGATTCTTAGCTCACCCCACAATTCATCATATTGATTAATGATATTATTATTGTCGCTGTCCAAATCTTTCAAAGCTTCTACGCCGTTTTCTGCGCGCTTGCCGTCAGACATAACTGTTGCCTCACCAAACATCTCCGTTCCGTCGTTTACCATGCCGTCTCCATTTTTATCCCAAACCAAAAAACCGCTGCCTTTTTTGAGCCAAGCCGTCTGTTCGGCTATCCCGTCGCCATCCATATCAAAACTCACTCCATCCTCTACCGAAGTCGTGAGCAACTCTTCTCCATACAGCTCGATAGCAAGAGGAGTATGGTAATTTTTGGCAATTTGGTCAAAATTCTGCTGAAGATTATCCACTCCGCCCTGCAAATCAAGTGAAATATTGGCTTTGTTCAGTAAATCCTGCAAAGCTTTCAAAGCTTCGTTTTCATTATGAATTTCTTTGCCTTTTCCTGATGCCTGTTCGGATTTTTGCTGTTCGACCAAAGCAGCCAAGCGGTTCACTGCATTGGAATGAAGCCTGCTGGCTGAAGTAATCAGTGCCGCATACGCACTTTTTGAGTAATTTACTAAATTATCGTTGAAGCTGACACTCTTGCCCGCGCTACCGATACCGAATTCAATCGCCCCCTGCTTTCCGCCTGAAGAATAATATAACGCTGTTCTTGCAGCCGTCGTTACCGTACTGTCTGCCAAACGGCTGTTGGCAGGTACAAATACCACCATCAACATAGGATTTCCACGTGTCATCATCGGCATCAGACTAAGCGGCATATTTGGATCGGTTTTCTGAAAGCGAACCCGCTCGTCACCTACGCCAAACAGTCTGCTGGGATGGTCAGGCGCTGCTTCATCCATTCCTGATTGCAGGATTTTTTGCTTTTCGGCCGGAGTTTTACCGTTTAGCAGGTTTGGATTGATTTTCTTAAGGAATATTGATTTCGCCAATGTCCAATAAGTATCACCGGGCTCGCCGCTGGGGTTTTAGGTTTTCATTTTATGGGCAAAATAATCAACAGCCTGTTGTTGGTTCATCGCCTTGATTGCTGCCGTATCCGATCCGTATTTGGCTTCTTTGGGATTGTTCCGCAAATCAAACTGAAAACGGTTGTATTCGGCTTTTCCTTCTTCATAAACAAATCTTCGTGCATATTCATTCGCTGTTATATTGCGATTTCCATCAATATCAAGATCAAGCTTGGAAATTGTTTTCGACAAACCATGTCCTAACTCATGAGCCCAATCAGAAGCAGTCAGATATCTTTTGTCTGCCGTACCGAATACAATACTTCTATTTTCTTTACTGCCAATTAGTTTGCTTTGGAAAAATATGCCGGAATATTTAGTGTTTGCTTGAATACTCCCTAACCCCCATTGATTGATAAAGTTATGGGTTTGCCCCAGTAAAATTGAATCCCGAATAATCTGATTAACTTCCGAAACAGGCATCCCTAATTTTAAAAAATGCTGCCGGATTTGTGCTGTTGTAGCCATACCATATACCTTTAAAATTAAATACTATCGACTATCTGATAAGAAAGATGCTGGAAATATCATTAATGCATTTGTCTGTTGGATGCTGAAATAATATTCCTGCACCTTTCTCCTCCCTTATAACCAAATGTCTATCACTCCCGATCAAATGGTTGTTTTCATCTACTGCTACTTGTTTTACTACCGTATACCTAGGAAAAACTTGTTCTGTTCCATTGTTAAAGCATACGCTGACCGGGCTTAGGATATGAGATGAAACATAGGGTTTCGGCAAATCATCAGGATAACGGTCGTCAGGAAACAATGAACGGTATCGTTTTATATAATCAGGCGTTGCTTCGATTTCTAAAAAAGTACTGCCGTCGTAGTCGGTCTGATGCACTACCGTAAAGCCGTCGGTCGGCCGTTTTAGCTTACGCCGCCTGTGTTTGAGCCATTTCTGCCGCTCTGCCTTGTCTTTCCATCTGAGTACCGCCTGTTTTTCTCCGTCAGGCCGCAAACGGCCGGAAAGCCGCAGATAGCGCCGGTACACGGGAATCTGCCACTTTTTCGCTAAATCTTCAGGCGGCATATCAAGCAAACAGGCACTATGCAGCGTGCCGGCCATCTGTCTGAACAAATTCTCGAAGCTCTCTACAGGATAAAGCTGCCCGCAGCCCGTTGCGTCATCCGCATATGCTTGAGAAACAGAGACCGTCTGAATGCCGCTATCGGCATGAGACAAAATGGGCAGCAACATGGCCGGCCACAACAAAGCAGCTAAAAATTTCACACTCATCTCCTTCTTGATAAAAATTATTATTTGCATTGATATTATTCCCAATATTTTTTCACTGCAAGCACATTTGCACGCTAATTGAGACCTTTGCAAAATTCCCCAAAATCCCCTAAATTCCCACCAAGACATTTAGGGGATTTTTCATGAGTACCTTCTTTCAGCAAACCACCCAAGCCATGATTGCCAAACACATCGACCGTTTCCCACTAATGATAGAAAAAGGTCGTCTGAAAACCGTTTTTCCGTTTTCAGACGACCTTTGTTCTTTGCTTGGTTTAAGCGGGTTACGCCGTTTTCTTTTCGCGTATCGGCAGGTTCAGCAAAGCCGCCGCCCCCGCCAGCACCGCATCGGCATACCACATCCAGCCGTAATCGTTGAATTGATAAATCACGATGCCGCCGATATACGAGCCTAAAAAGCCGCCGATTTGGTGGCTCAACATGGTCAGCCCAAACAGCGTCGCCAGATAGCGCGTGCCGAACAGTTTGCCCGTAATCGCGGCGGTCGGCGCGACGGTAGCGAGCCAAGTGAAGCCCAGCGCGGCGGCGAAAATGTAGAAATTGACGTCAGTTCTCGGGGCGGCAAGGTAGATCAGCACCATCGCCACGCGCGAGGCGTAGAGTCCGAACAAAACGTATTTGCCCAAAAACCGCCCCGTACACCAGCCCGAAAAAATGCAGCCCGCGATGTTCGCCAAGCCGATAATCGCAATCGAAGTCGAAGCGACCGAAGCGGGCAGACCGCAGAGTGCGATTTCGTTGGGCAGGTGGGTTACTAAAAACGCGATGTGGAAACCGCAGGTAAAAAAGCCCAAGTGCAGCAGGATGTAGTTTCGGTCTTTAAACGCCGCTTTGACCGCCTGTCCCAGCGTTTGCCCGTTTTCAGACGACGTGTGGTGCGTAGCGACAGCGTTTTTGCCGCCCGCCAGCCACCACGAAATCGGCAGGATTAAAAGTGCAATGCCGCCCCAAACATAAAACGTTCCCGTCCAGCCGACGGCGGGCAATATCAACAAACCCTGCACCAGCGGCGCAAACAGAAACTGCCCCGCCGAACCGCCCGCGTTGACCAGCCCCGAAGCCAAACCGCGTTTGTGCGGCGGCACTTTCGCCGCGACTTGCCCCATGATGATGGAGAAACCGCCCGCACCCGTTCCGAATGCAAAAAGCAGCCCGATTGCCAGCATCAGCCCCCAATAAGTCGGCATTTGCGGCACCATCAGACAGGCAGATGCCAGCAACAGCGCGCCGCCGCCCAACACCTTAAACGCGCCGAAACGGTCGGCAAGCGCGCCGGAAAGCGGCTGGGATACGCCCCATATCAACTGGAAAACGGCAATAATCAGGCTGAACTCTTGGATGCTCAGCTCAGTAGAGTCGACGACCGGACGGACAAACAGCCCCATAGTCATGCGCATACCGATGGTAATCAGCAGGATGGAGGCGGCAGCAGTGATAACCAGCCAAAGGTTAGGGGATTTTTGCTGTGTGTGTGTCATGGTTATGGTTTGTTTCTATGAAAAAATGCCGCCAAAACAAGCGGCAGGATAAAGGATTTTAGCAAACGGGCTGACGCAGGCTAAATAACACCTAATGCTTTGATTATAGCCAAAACCTCTATCCGCGCCACGTTGTCCGTTTCCTTTCTATCTGAAAGGCAGGGAATGGGATACGGGCAGAAATACGGCACATAAAAAACGGCAAAGGTCGTCTGAAAACCCGAAATCCGATTTTCAGACGACCTTTGTGTTTCTGCGTCCTGCGTTAGAACGATTTGACCAGCGACAGACTGACTGCGTTTTGTTTGTAGCTGTACAGCCAGTCGGTGTTGCCGCTAACGCGGCGGTGTTTGTAGCTGAGGACGGGCTTGAGACCGGCGAATTTCCAGCGGTCCGTGCCTATGCTGAGGTGGTAGGTCTGCTCTTTGTCGCGGCGGCGTTGTTCGAGTACGGCGTTTTCTTCGCGGTGGCCGCGGATGCCGAAGGTGGCGGAGGCGGAGGCGTCGAAACCGGCTTCAAACATTTTCGCCGCACCCAGCCGTGCGGAGATGAGGCGGTAGCTGTCCACCGGTTCTTTGGCTTTGCGCTGCTGCCAGTCTATGCCGCCGTAGAGCATGAGGTCGTTGCGCGGGAAGTAGGACAGGGTGTTGTAAACGGAGATGAGGTTGCCGTCGAGCAGGCGGGTTTTGTCGGAATAGGAGAGGTGTTTCCACTCGGCTTCGGTGTTCCAAGTCCAGCTGCCTTTGTCGAGGTTCCACTCGCTGCGTACGCCGTAGGCGCGGTTGAGGGTTTTGCCGCCGCTGCCGTTCCATTCGACAAGCGGGGCAAGGGCGAAGGTGTGGCGGTGGTTTTCAAACTGGTAGCCTGCGCTGAGGTTGAGCGTGTGTTCGTTGAAGTCTTTATGGTCGCGGTAGAAGCGGCCGTAGCCGAGCGCGCGGGCGGCGATGCCGTGATGCCCTTTAATCTGCCAGCGGCGGACGGCGGTGGCTTCGTATTTGATGCCGTTGGCGGAAATGGGCTTGTCGCCTGAAAATTCTTCCCAACATTCGCCGTCGATTTCGGTTTTACACCACGTTGTGCCGCTGGCTTCGTTGATGTTGCTGTTGTGGACGGCGCCGACGGAAAGGCTGCCCTGCCAGCTTTGGCGTTGGTTTAAGGAATCGCGGAAATGTCCGATGTTTTCTTTGACGGCTTCGGGCAGGTCTTCGTTTTGAAGGCGCATAAATTCGGAAGTGGCTTCGCGGTTCAGACGACCTTCAAAGAGCAGGCGGGCGTAATCGAGCCGTCCGCGCGTGAAGTCGGAGTGGCGTTGCAGCAGGGTTTCGTAGTCTTGTTTGGCGGCTTTCCACCTGCCTTCGCCGCGGGCGAGCGAGGCGCGGGCAAAGAGGGCGATGTCGGGGTCGTATTCGGTTTGCTGTGTATAACGCTCGAGCAGCGGGCGCACGGTCTGCCAGTCGCTGTGGTTGACGGCGTTGAACAGGGCTTCGCCTTGGTCGGCTTCGGGATCGGTTTCGGCTGTCTGCCCGATGTTTTCCGAGGGAATGTCGAGGTGGTATTCGCGCACTTTTTGTTCCTGTTCCTGCATGGTTTGGCGGGTGTCCTGCCACAGGCGTTGCGCGGTACGGTCGTCTGAAAAGTCAGAACGGGGCGCGGCAAGGACGGGGGCGGCGAGAAAGAGGATAAGGCAGGCAGACGGTTTGTACATGATGTCGGCTTTCCGGTCGGCAGTTTTCAGACGACCTTGAGAAGGTTGGCGGGCTGGTGTTTAAAAAAGCCTGCGTGAAGCAGGCTTTCATTTTACTTAACTACGGATTTTAGCGTTTTACACCGCCGAATGCCGTATCCAAGTTGCGGTCGGTTTTAAACTTGGCAACACCGGCCAGCGCGCTTGCGTTGTGACCGAAGAAGTGGCCTTCGGTTTTACCGAAGTGGCCGTTGGCGCGGGCGTAGCCTTCAAACGATGCGCTGGACGGTTTGATGCGGGAATGGATGTCCATCTGTACAGCGTTGTTTTTCATAGAACCTGCCAAGACGCGTTGACCGAAGTCTGCGCGCAAAGTACCGACCATCGGGTTGTTGCCGGTGTAGTTGTTGATACCTTTGACGGCGTAGTTGGCTACGCCGGATACCGGCATAGAGGTAGCGCGTTTGTCGCCTGAGTAGAAAACGCCGCGGTTGGTGCCTTTGGCGTATTCTTTACCGACCCACTCGCCGTAATACACTTCAGAGCCGCCGCTCTTGATGGTGTTGAACGCATAACGGCCGAGGTTTTGACGGGTGTATGCGTCGTTGACCTGTACGGTTTTCACGCCGTTGCGGTCTGCTTTTGCCGGAATGCGGTTTACGTTGGTGTAATACACTCCTGAACGGTAGGCTGCATTTTTCATCACTTTTTCGCCTTCGGCTTCAGATGCAGGCTTACCCCATTTTTTGCCGTATTTGTGATTTTTGTAGCCATACTCGAATGGGTTATAGGCATTATTAGCGGCAAATGCGCCTGCGCTGAACACAACAGCCAAAACAGCAGCGGTGGTTTTTTGCAGATTCAGTTTCATTGAACACTCCTTGAGGTAAGACGATGGTGGGGAAAATTATGTTTCGTTGTGAGTAGAACATATCGTTATGTGAGGAGGTCTTTTTGTTCTACAAAACATTTTATAGGGGAAGTGTTAGCACAGAATTAGCAAATATCCTAAAAATCTCCAATAAGGCGAAAATATTTATTTTTAATTCGATACGACCTGTATCACCTGCCCCAAAACGGCAAAGAATATATTGAAACTGCCTGCCCGATACACCATAATGACCCTATAAATACCCGAAAAAAAGGTTAACGCCATGTGCCAACTGCTCGGCATGAATTGCAACACTCCCACAGACATCATGTTTTCTTTTGAAGGCTTCCGCCGTCGTGGCGGCATTACCGATTACCACGCCGACGGCTTCGGTATCGGCTTTTTTGAAGGCAAAGGCGTGCGCTTGTTTCACGACGACAAGCCCAGCGCCAACTCGCCTGTTGCCGACTTGGTACGCGCCTATCAGATCAAATCCGAAAACGTTATCGCCCATATCCGCAAGGCCTCACAAGGCCAGACCTCATTGGCGAACACTCATCCCTTCATGCGCGAGATGTGGGGCGAATATTGGCTGTTTGCACACAACGGCCATTTGATTGATTTTTTCCCCGAGCAGGGCGAGTACTACCATGCCGTCGGTTCAACCGATTCCGAACGCGCATTCTGCTTTATCCTCAACCGCCTGCGCAGTCGCTTTGCCACCAAGCCCGAACCTGAAGTTTTGTTTGACGCCATTGCCGGCCTAACCCATGAAATCCGCCGCCACGGTTTGTTCAACTTTGTGATGTCCAACGGCGACTGCCTGTTTGCCCATGCCAGTACCTTGCTGCACTACATCGTGCGCAAAGCCCCGTTTGGCAAAGCACGCCTGCTGGACGACGACGTGATGGTCGATTTTTCCAAAGTGACCACACCAAACGATAAGGTCTCCGTCATCGCCACCCTGCCCCTGACGCGCGATGAAACTTGGTCGCAGTTGGCAGTCAATGAATTGGTGATGTTTCAAGACGGCGATATCGTCCGCAGCGACCGCCCCGAAAATCCGGTTTATATGAGTGCGGAAGAAGGTTTGGAAATTGCCCGCGCCGTCGGCGTATCGGTTTAACTGTTGATTGACTGAAAAACTCAAGGCCGTCTGAAAAGCTCAACTTCACTCAAGTTGCCCTTTCAGACGGCCTTTTTATACTTAATCCAGCGAAAAAGCCTTTACTATACGAAAATAGCGCAATCCGCTACAATAATAGGTCACAAACAATAAATTCAATTGCTTAGCGACCTTGCCGAGCGTATGACAAGGAAACCCGATGAAGTGCCCGTTTTGCCAACACCCCAACACACAAGTAACCGACTCGCGATGGCTGGAAGACACCAACAGCATCCGTCGCCGTCGCAAATGCTTGGAATGCGGACAACGCTTCAGCACCTTTGAAACCGTTGAAATGCGGATGCCGCAAGTCATCAAATCCGACAGCACACGGGTTCCCTTCAATCCGCATAAACTGCAGACCAGCCTTGAGCGCGCGCTGCACAAACGCCCTGTTACGCAAGAACAAATCGATGAAACCGTTGCCCTTATCGAGCAACGCCTCTACCGTTTGGGCAAAAAAGAAGTCGCTTCGCACATCGTTGGTGAAATGGCAATGGAAGAGCTGGCAAAAATCGATCAAGTCGCTTATGTCCGCTTCGCGTCTGTCTATAAAAGCTTTAAAGACGTTTCCGAATTCACCCAAGTCATTGCCGAATGTAAAGCCAAATAAGGCCGTCTGAAACCATGTTTTCCGCACTTGATACCCAAATGATGCAAACCGCCCTCGAGCTGGCCAAGCTTGGGCGGTTTTCTACTTCCCCCAATCCCCGCGTCGGCTGCGTAATTGCACACGGTGCCCAAATCGTCGGACAAGGTTTCCACGTCAAAGCAGGCGAACCGCACGCTGAAGTTCATGCGTTGAGGCAGGCCGGAGCGGCGGCAAAAGGCGCAACCGCCTATGTCACGCTGGAACCTTGCAGCCATTATGGTCGCACACCGCCATGTGCCGAAGCGCTGGTTCATTCCGGCGTAACGCGCGTGGTCGCCGCCATGACTGACCCTAACCCGTTGGTCGCAGGCAAAGGCTTATCTATGCTGGAAGCCGCCGGAATACGTACCGAAAGCGGTTTGTTGGAAGCTCAGGCGCGCGAACTCAACCGCGGTTTCCTGTCGCGTATCGAACGCGGCAGACCGTTTGTTCGCCTCAAATGCGCCGCCAGTTTAGACGGCAAAACCGCCCTTTCAGACGGCCGCAGCTTTTGGATTACCGGCGAAGCAGCACGCGAAGACGTACAAATTCTCCGTGCCGAAAGTTGCGCCGTTTTGACCGGTATCGGTACCGTACTTGCCGACAACCCGAAACTCAACGTCCGCTGCTTCCCCACCCTGCGCCAACCTGCGCGTATCGTCTTGGACAGCCGACTGCAAATCCCTTTGGACTGCCACCTCGTTACCGATACTGAAAGCCCGACCGTTATCGTTACCCTTTCCTCAAACGAACAACGTTTGCAGGCTCTACGCACATTTGAACATATCCGCATCATCAGGCCGTCTGAACACATCAACGGCCGCATCAATCTTCTTTCACTCATGCCGCAACTGGCAGAGTTTGGCTTTGGCGAAGTTCTGGTAGAAGCCGGCTCCACACTTGCTTCAGCCTTCCTGAAGGATGACTTGGTGGATGAAATCGTCCTCTACCAAGCGCCGAAACTGTTAGGCGCAGGCAAACCTCTTTTCTCCCTTTCTGAAAATCCGGCCGCCCTACTTTCAGACGGCCCTTGGCAAAGTCAATCGGTGGAAATCATCGGGCAGGACATTAAATGGGTTCTCCAAAAAAAAATCCGTCTAATTGCCTCAGCTTAATAATTAAATCATATTCAATAGAATATATTTATCATTTATATAGCAATAAATGTAATTTTTTCGTCAATATATTATAATGACTATAGCGTATTTCAATTTAAAACTTTGACTTAAGTTAACTATCCTCAAGCTGATTATCGACAAATTTTCCTTTTTTCATCACGAAATAATGGATTATTAAGATAAGTTAAGCCACGAAAATTTATTAAAAGTTTTTATTCTAGAAGGGTTTTAAACGGCATAAACGGTAGTTTCATTTCATGAACCATGCATTTGACAAAACAATATCTAAAATCAAAACATGTAGTTGAATGTAACTTCTAAAAATTAAGCATTCAAAAATACCGTTTTCATGCCTTATAGGCCGTCTGAACGACCATTAAACTTTTTTGATTGAGACGAATCAGATAAGTGCTTATGATTTTGTCTAGTGTAATTATAAGTATGGGTTTAAGGCTTCACACAATATGGCAGCCGGCTATGGCTATGCGGTTGCAGCAAACAACTCAGGCATCGGGCAAACATCCCGATTTACTCATTCATTAAACGAAAGACATCATGAAAAACATTACGATACAAAAATTTGCCGATAAGACCGCAAAAATCGGTATCGTTGGCTTAGGCTACGTCGGTTTACCACTGATGTTGCGCTATGTGGATATCGGTTACCAAGTTTTGGGTTTCGACATTGACACCAACAAAGTCGACAAGCTCAACAAAGGTGAAAGCTACATTGAGCATATCCCTTCCGACAAAATTGCCGCTGCTTCCAACAGCCTGTTTGAAGCAACGACCGACTTCTCCCGCATCGGCGAAGTAGAAGCCGTCATTTTGTGCGTACCGACTCCGCTGAACAAATACCGCGAGCCGGACATGAGCTTTGTGATTGACACTACCGATGCGGTAAAACCTTACCTGCGCGCCGGTCAAGTGCTGTCTTTGGAATCCACCACCTACCCCGGCACTACCGAAGAAGAATTGCTGCCGCGCATGGAAGAAGGTGGCTTGAAAGTCGGTCAAGACGTGTTCTTGGTTTACTCTCCTGAGCGCGAAGACCCGGGTAACCCTAACTTTGAAACCCGTACCATTCCAAAAGTCATCGGCGGCCATACCCCTGCTTGTTTGGAAGTCGGCCTTGCGCTGTACCAACCCGCCATCGATAAAGTTGTTCCAGTAAGCTCCACCAAAGCTGCCGAGCTGACCAAACTCCTGGAAAACATCCACCGCGCCGTAAACATCGGCCTGGTGAACGAGATGAAAATTGTTGCCGACAAAATGGGCATTGACATTCACGAAGTCATCAATGCCGCTGCAACCAAACCGTTCGGCTTCGTTGCTTATTACCCAGGTCCAGGCTTGGGCGGCCACTGTATCCCTATCGACCCATTCTACCTGACTTGGAAAGCACGCGAATACGGCGTAAACACCCGTTTCATCGAGCTGGCCGGTGAAGTGAACTCCCATATGCCCGACTACGTTATCGAAAAAGTCGGCCTGGCTTTGAATGACCACAACCGTTCTATCAAAGACAGCAAAATCTTGGTATTGGGTATCGCCTACAAGAAAAACGTGGACGATATGCGTGAAAGCCCGTCTGTGGAAGTGATGGACCGCCTGCACAAACTGGGCGCAGTGGTTTCCTACTCTGACCCGCACGTTCCAGAGTTCCCGCACATCCCCGGCCACCACTACTTCGACCTGAAGAGCGAAGCGCTGACCCCTGAAACTGTCGCCCAATACGATTGCGTGGTTCTGACCACCGATCACGACAAATTCGACTATGACATGATCACCGAACATGCCAAACTGATTGTCGATACACGCGGCAAATTCCCAGTAAAAAATCCTAAAGTCATCAAAGCATAATCTTGCTTCAGACGCGCCCGGCTGCCTCCGGTTTCCCCGACCGGGACGGCGGCCGGTTTCCCAAGGCCATTTGTTTTTCAGACGGCCTTGGCAAACCGGCAACGGTAACAACACATACCTTACGAAAAACGCTCAGCTCGAACTTCTGGCCGTCTGAAAACAAATAATATGAACGCGAAAAAAATCCTCGGCTTCGCATTGGGCCCGGTAGGAAGCGCCGCTTTCGGCCTGCTTTCCCTGCCACTCATCTCATGGTACTTCCCTGCGGAAGACATCGGCCGTATCGTACTCTTGCAGACCATTGCCGGACTGAGTATTCTGCTCTTGGGCTTGGGGCTGGACCAATCCTATATTCGTGACTATTACGCCGTTAAAGACAAGGCCGCGCTGTTCAAATCCGTTTTTTTATCGCCATTGATTCTGACTGTGGCGGTTGTGGTTTTAGTGTTATTGATAAACGCATCATGGCCGTCTGAAATCATTTTTGACATCCCCAGTGCAAATTTGGGGATTCTCTTTCTGATTTTCTTGGCCACCACGCTGATTACCCGTTTTTTAGCCCTGATTTTGCGGATGAAAGAGCAGGCATTGGCTTTTTCCGTCAGCCAGCTTGCGCCGAAATTCTTGATTTTGGTGTTGGTTTTTGCCGTGATTGCTTCCGGCTTGCCTACCAATACTACTTCGCTGGTTTTTACCTACACCGCAGCCCAAGTGCTGACCGTTGTACTGTTGATATATCAGCTGTGCCAAGACCTGCAAGCCGTTTCCCATGCGAAATGGTCGCCCGAGCTGCATCGGGACGGCCTGCGCTACGGCCTGCCGCTGGCATTCGGCAACTTGGCCTATTGGGGCCTGACTTCGATTGACCGCTTTGTCCTCAAAGACATCTCGGGTTTGGACGAATTGGGCATTTATTCGATGGCAGTCAGCTTTGGTGCCGTCGCCCTGATTTTCCAAAGTGTGTTTTCCACCATTTGGGCGCCTTTGGTGTTCAAATGGGTAGAAGAAAAAACCAATCTGGACAAAATCGGCGACATCACGCTTTCCATGACCGTCCTCATCAGCGCAATGATTTGCCTCATTGGGATTTTCTCGCCGATGGTGACCTGGATACTGCCGGAAAAATACACACAGGTTCAATTTATCCTGCTCTCGTGTATGCTCTTCCCCCTGTTTTACACGCTGACCGAAGTCAGCGGCATCGGTTTGAACGTCGTCCGCTCGACTTGGCTGATTACCGTCATCAACATCGTTGCCTTTATCGCCAATACCGCCCTGCTCTATCTGCTGGTACCGAAATTCGGTGCAAAAGGTGCGGCTATGGCCAGCGCAACGGCTTTTTGGCTGTTTTTCATCTTTAAAACCGAATTCTCTTCACGCCTATGGCAACCTTTGCCGCGCCTGAAGATCTATACCAATTCAACGCTCTGCCTGATGATCTGCCTTGCCTACACTTGGCTGGGTACGCGCGACAACTACATTTGGTTTGCGCTGGCATGGGCAGTCGGACTGGGTTTCCTGTTCCTAAAATACAAACACGCACTATTTGCCGCGGCCGAAAAAATCAAAGCCAAATTAAACCGTTCGGCAAAATAGCCAACCTGAGATTCACGTCTCTACGATAACAACAGAATGACCATGAAAATAAAACGTCTGAACTTATACACTTACATCCTATACATCATGCTCGCAGCCTATATGCTGGGACCCGCGCTGTCCTTTAAGGTCGGCGTGCCGCGTATCGACAACCCGCTGACCCTGATATTTGTACTGCTTGGTTTTGTCGTATTTTTTCTGGAAAGCAAGCATATTCCGCGCAAGATTTTTGCCATGCTCTGCGCCCTGACCGCCATGTGCATCTGGCCTGCCATCCACATGGGTATTACGTCGCTGACGCCGACGCAGTACATGGATATTTTGTTTTTTATGGCGATTCCGGCTTTCTTCTACTTGTTTTACCAAGTATCGAAACGTGCCGACGACCCTTTGGGAACGATTCAAAAGTTCCTCATCGTATTTACGCTGTTTATCGCCGTGCCGCCTTTTGCAGAGTTGGCCACCGGCATTCAGTTTGTGAGCGCCAGCGATGAATTGGCTATTGATGAAGGTTCACTCAAAGGCTTGTTCTTTAACCCGAACAACCTTGCCGCCACCGCAGTCTGCCTTGCACCTGCCATTTTGTTTTTCTTCCAACTCCAAGGACGAAAACACAAAGAAAAACTACTGGGCTGGGGTTTGTTCCTGCTGTTGGGCATGGCCATTTTCGCCAGTGTATCGCGTACCGCCATCGGCTGTTACCTGTTGATTTTGCTGGTTTATACGGCCTATCGCAAAAACGGTTTTATTACAGTCGGCGTAGCTGGTTTGCTGGCGTTGGTGTTGTCGATGATTCCGTCACGCGCGATTGCGGAATTTTTGCTGTCGCTCAACGGCAACCAGTTTTTGGAACGTTTTTCCAGCCGCGTGTACCTCTTCCTGTACGACTTGGGCAGCGACAACTCCGTGTCCTACCGTCAGGAGATTTACAACTACTTCTGGAACAATCCGCCCCTGCTGCTGACCGGTTACGGTCCTAAAAACTTCCGCGAATATTTCGGCGGCCACTTGAGTAACAGCGTGGGTTTTGAAAATCCGCACAGTTTTATCATCGAACTGTATTTGGGTTTCGGCATAATTTCCCTGCTCGGCTTTATTGCATTTGTAGCGTTTTATTTCCTCTACACTGCCTCAAGCCGTGCACTAACCAATAAATCACGCGTACTGGCTTGGGTTACCTTGGGCATTTTCCTGCTGGCCGGTTTTATTCCATCCACCATTTTACGTATGCCGTTTATCTGGCTGCCCTGCCTGCTGATTTTTATTTACAGCGTATTTGTTGCGCCCAAGCTGAAAGATATGGCCGCTTACGCATACAACGAAACACTATACGATACGAAGAAACCATCATGAAAATCATCCTGACTACCTCCATGTCCGGTCTCGGTGGCACTGAAAACGCCACTTTCCGCCTCGGCCGCCTGCTCAAACAACGCGGACACGATATCGTATTGGCCTCTTCAGACGGCCCTCTGATTCAGGAAGCGCAAGCATTGGGCATCCGTTGGCAGCCGATTGATTTTTACCAAGGCGGTCTTTTGGGTTACGTCAAAGGCATGTTTGCCTATATGAAGCTGCTGAAAAAAGAAAAACCTGATGTGATTCACTGCCAAATGGCGCGTATCGTTCCAGCCTGCGCCATTGCAGCCAAGCTCGCTTCGCCGAAAACCAAAGTGTTCTACCACGCGCGCGGCCTTGATCCGGAAACTTATCCAAAAATTGCCAAGCTTTTCGACAAGCTGGGCGTGTACATCATCGGCAACTGCAAACACGAACGCGAAAAACTCATCCGTTACGGTTTCCCTGCCAACCGCATCACCTACACTTACAACGCCCTGCACAAAGCGGATTTCGTTCCTGAAAAAACGGTCAAAGACTATGTCCAACTGGGCACGCTTTCCCGTTTGGACACCGTCCGCGCCGTGCATCTGATGTTGGATATTTTGAAGAAAATGGTTGACCGCGGTATGCCTGTACGCCTCAACGTTGCAGGTATCGGCGAAGAAATGGACAACCTCAAAGCCCAAGCCAAACGTTTGGGCATTGAAGACAAAGTCACCTTCCTCGGCGGCGTCCGCGACTTGACCGGCTACTTCAAAGAAGTCGATATTTTGGTGAACACGCCGCATTGCGTAGGCGACCACGGCGCAGGTGTCGGTAACAATATTTTGGAAGCCGGCCTTTACGACACGCCTGTCGTGACCTACAACATGGCGGGCATTTCCGAAATGGTCATCACCGGTCAAACCGGCTACTGCATTCCTTTCGGCGATGACGAAGCGTTTATCGAAGCCGTCGATACACTCATCAAGCATCCAGAGTTGCGCGGTCAAATGGGTAAAGCCCTGCACAAACACGTCGAAACCTTATGCTCCGACGACGAAATCTACCGCACCACCATGGCTGCGTACGAAATGTAAGGCCGTCTGAAACATGAACATTACCATCGTCGCCCCTTATTGCTCGCTGCCGTCCGAGCCGCATTTCAACCGCTTCTGGTATCTTGCCGAGCTGTTGTCGCAGTCACATGACGTGTTGCTGATTACCAGCAACTTCAAGCACTACGACAAATCTTTCAGACGGCCCGAAGATGCCGAGGCCGCCTCACAAGGCCGTCTGAAAGTCATGCTGTTGGAAGAAAGCGGATACAGCAAAAACGTGTCTTTAGGACGCGTAACCAGCCATCACCGCTTCGTCAAACATTTTGAAAAATGGTTGGAAAACTGCCGTCCGGGCGAACAAGACGTCGTCTTTTCCGCCTACCCGCTGATCGCCACCAACCTGCTTTTGGGCGAACACAAAGCGCGTTTGGGCTACAAGCTGATTATCGACGTGCAGGACGTATGGCCTGAATCCTTCTCCTCGGTCGTGCCGTTTTTGAAAAAAATCCCGCACAACCTGCTGCCCTTCTCCTCCCGCGCCAACCGTGCCTACCGCTACGCCGACGCGCTGGTTGCCGTATCGCAGACCTACCTCGACCGCGCCAAAGAAGCCAATCCGAACGTACCCGGCGAAGTCGTCTATATCGGCGCGGATTTTCCGAAACTCGATGCCGCGCCGGCAAAAGACTTCGGCAACGACAAAACCCGCTTCTTCTACTTGGGTACGCTCAGTTACAGCTATGACGTGGAAACCGTGTGCAAAGGCATTCGGAAACTTTTGGACGACGGCGAAAATGTAGAGCTGCACATCATGGGCGGCGGCCCCGATTTGGACAGGCTCAAACAATACGCCTGCGAGGGCATCCAGTTTTACGGCTACGTCCCCTACGCCGAAATGATGTCGGTCGCCAAAGGCTGCGACATCTCCGTCAACGCCATCCATTCCTACGCCATGCAGTCGATTACCAACAAACTGTCCGACTATATGGCATTGCAAAAACCGATTTTAAACAGCCAGGTCAACGACGAAGTCGCCGAAGTCCTCACCCTGCTGCCGCATGCGGACTACCGTTCCGGCGATGTAGACAGCTTCGTCCAAGCCGCCAAAGATATTCTGGCGCGCAAAAACGACCCCGTTCAATCCGACGAAATCGTCCGCCGCTTCAAGCGCGATGTGGCGTATCAAAAAATCGTCAACCTGATTGAAAGATTAGCTCATGAATAAATTTTTCAAACGCCTGTTTGACATTGTTGCCTCCGCTTCAGGGCTGATTATCCTGTCGCCTGTGTTTTTGATTTTGGTGTACCTCATCCGCAAAAACCTAGGCTCGCCCGTGTTCTTCATCCAAGAGCGGCCGGGCAAAGATGGCAAGCCGTTTAAAATGATCAAATTCCGCTCCATGCGCGATGCAGTCGATAAAGACGGCAACCCGCTACCGGACAGCGAGCGGCTGACCCCTTTCGGCAAAAAATTACGTGCCACCAGTTTGGACGAACTTCCTGAATTATGGAATGTCTTAAAAGGCGAGATGAGTCTAGTTGGCCCTCGTCCGCTGCTGATGCACTACCTGCCGTTGTACAACGACTTCCAAAACCGCCGCCACGAAATGAAACCGGGCGTGACCGGTTGGGCTCAAGTCAATGGCCGCAACGCCATTTCATGGGATGAAAAATTTGCCCACGATGTTTGGTACATCGACAACTTCAGCTTTTGGCTGGATATCAAAATTTTGTTCCTGACGGTTAAAAAAATCTTCGTCAAAGAAGGCATCTCAGCCGAAGGAGAAGCCACCATGCCTTATTTCACGGGTAATAAAACTGATGAAAAAAAATAACATACTGATTCTGTCGGCAGGTCGCCGTGTCGAATTGGTGCAGGACTTTCAAACCGAAGCCGCACGTTTTTCAGACGGCATCGGCGTTTTTGCCACTGACCTCAACCCACACATGTCTTCTGCCTGCCATGTTGCCGACCGCGCTTTCAGTGTGCCGCGTATCGATGCAGCCGAATACATTGACAGCATTCTCGAGCTGGCCCAACAACACGACATCGGTCTGATTGTGCCAACCATCGATACCGAGCTGCTCAAACTGGCCGAAGCACGTGACCGTTTTGAAGCTGAAGGAATACATATTGTCATTTCCGATGCAAAGCTGATTACCCTGTGCTGCGACAAGCGCCTGACCGCAGGCCTGTTTGCACAATACAGTATCCGTTCGCCTGAAATTTACGAACGTGACCGCCTGATTTTCCCATGTTTTGCCAAGCCTTATGACGGCAGCCGAGCCATCGGTGCGAAAAAAATCAACGCACCGGCTGATTTGACTGTCGACATTACCGAAGACCCGAAAATGATGTTCGCCCAATACATCGATATCGAGAATACTTTCTCCGAATTTACCGTCGATATGTATTACGACCGTCAAGGCCGTCTGAAATGCGCCATTCCTCGCGAACGTTTGGAAGTGCGTACCGGCGAAGTCAGCAAAGGCGCAACCCGACGCAATGCCCTATATGAAGAGCTGGTTGAAAAAATGGCCGTATTGGAAGGCGCACGCGGCTGTATTACCGCGCAATTCTTCGTCAGCAAAACCGACAGCACGACCTACGGTGTGGAAATCAACCCGCGTTTCGGCGGCGGTTTCCCGCTGACTTACGCCGCAGGCGGCAACTATCCGGGCTGGCTGATTCAAGAATACATCGGCGGCCAAGACATCCCTTTCTCCGACGACTGGGAAAACAATTTAATCATGCTTCGTTACGATGCTAAAGTTTTGGTAAGAGAACATGATTAAGCCGGAAGAATCCGTCATCGTCTTCGATCTTGACGATACGCTTTACTCTGAGTACGACTACAAATGCTCCGGAATACAGGCAGTTGTAGGGATAATTACGTCGCTTTATCCTCAATACAATGCTGACGTACTAAATGAAATTGCAGACAATAAAAGTAAAGACTGGCTCGATAATTTGTGCCATCATTGCAAATTAAACGAATTAGAGAAACAATCACTTTTGTGGCAATATCGACTACACAGGCCTGTTATCCGACCCTATGTCGAACCGTCTTTTTTACGGAAGCTGATGCGCCCTTTTGCCGCACGCGCCCTGATTACAGACGGCCGCAGTCTGACACAGCGTTTGAAAATACAGGCCTTGGGTTTGACCGATTTGTTTGACGACATTTTGATTTCGGAAGCCATGCAATCGGAAAAACCCGAAGATAAGCGTTTTGTCTTCCTGCAAAACAAATATCCGGCTGCAAAACGTTTCATCTACATCGGCGACAACATCAAAAAAGATTTTGTCGCACCCAACAAACTGGGGTGGCTCTCCATAGGCATCATGCCTAAGCCGCACAATATTCATCAAGCCGAGCCCGAGCAATACGGTCGTGAATACCAGCCCACCCTTTGGATAAACACCCTGGAAGAATTGACTACACTGACAACTTCCGCCACCGAAAAAGCAAATGCATAAGGGACATTTCTCCATGAAAATCTTATTTATGGGTCGTAAACAGGTTTCCGCCAACCTGCTTCGTTTTTTGACCAAACAAGACCATATCGAAATCGTCGGTGTCTTGACCGACAGCCATCTGCAAGGCTCGCCGACCACGGCCGCCGCGCAGGAATTGGGCTTGCCCCTGTACACCTTCGATACGGCTTTGGAAGCAATGCGAGAAGGCCGTCTGAAATACGATTTGGGCTTGTCCGTCCTTTACTGGCGCAAGCTGCGTGATGAATTCCTGAGCATTCCGACTTTAGGCACGATCAACTTCCACCCTGCGCTGTTGCCCGAATACAAAGGCACAGGCGGCTACAATCTGGCTATCATGGACGAGCTGAACGAATGGGGCAATACCGCCCACTACGTTGATGCTTCCATCGATACCGGCGAAATTATCGAAGTGGACCGCTTCCCTATCGACGCTGAAACAGAAACTGCCCAATCGCTCGAACGCAAAACCATGCAGGCATTGGAAGATTTCGCACGACGCATCATCACCCGCGCCATCGAGTCGAAAACCAAATTGCCGACCACGCCAAACATCGGTGGCCGCTATGTCAGCCGTGACGAAATGGAAGCCATGAAGCAAATCCGCGACGGCGACGATGTGGAGAAAAAAATCCGCGCGTTCTGGTTTCCGCCGTACGACGGCGCATACGTCAAAATCAACGGTCAGAAATACACCCTGATCAACCGCCAGCTGCTGGAAGAAATCGCCCCCAAAGGCTCAACCAGTCTTTTCGCAGGAAAAACAAATGCTTAATACATCACTCTCCCCATGGCCAAGCTTTACTCAAGAAGAAGCCGATGCCGTTTCCAAAGTCCTGCTGTCCAACAAAGTCAACTACTGGACAGGTACGGAATGTCGCGAATTTGAAAAAGAATTTGCTGCCTTTGTCGGCACACAATACGCCGTCGCCCTTTCCAACGGTACGTTGGCTTTGGACGTAGCCCTCAAAGCAATGGGCATCGGCCAAGGCGATGATGTGATTGTCACTTCGCGCACTTTCTTGGCTTCCGCGTCATGTATCGTGACCGCCGGTGCAAATCCGGTTTTCGCCGATGTGGATTTAAACAGCCAAAACATCAGCGCCGAAACCATCAAAGCCGCTTTGACGCCAAACACCAAAGCCATCATCGTGGTTCACCTTGCCGGTATGCCTGCCGAAATGGACGACATCATGGCTTTGGCCAAAGAACATAACTTGTGGGTTATCAAAGACTGCGCCCAAGCGCACGGTGCGAAATACAAAGGCAAATCCGTCGGCTCCATCGGCCACGTCGGCGCTTGGTCGTTCTGCCAAGACAAAATCATGACCACCGGCGGCGAAGGCGGCATGGTAACCACCAACGACAAAGAGCTGTGGAGCAAAATGTGGTCATACAAAGACCACGGCAAAAGCTACGATGCCGTGTACCACCGCGAACACGCACCCGGTTTCCGCTGGCTGCACGAAAGCTTCGGCACCAACTGGCGCATGATGGAAATGCAGGCTGTCATCGGCCGCATCCAGCTCAAACGCATGCCCGAATGGACTGCCCGCCGTCAAGCTCACGCTGCCAAACTGGCTGAAAGCTTGGGCAAATTTGCCAGCATCCGTTTGGTTGAAGTTGCCGACTACATCGAACACGCGCAATACAAGTTCTATGTTTTCGTCAAACCCGAACACCTGAAAGACGGCTGGACGCGCGACCGCATCGTCAACGAACTGAACGCACGCAAAGTCCCATGCTATCAAGGCAGCTGCTCCGAAGTGTATTTGGAAAAAGCCTTCGACAACACGCCTTGGCGTCCGAAAGAGAGTTTGAAAAACGCTGTCGAGTTGGGCGACACCAGCCTGATGTTCTTGGTACACCCAACCCTGACCGATGAAGAAATTGCGTTCTGCAAAGAAAACATCGAAGCCGTATTGACTGAAGCCACGGCATAATCATTTTCAGACGGCCTGCAACTTCAGGCCGTCTGAAAAAATAAAACAGCCTGCTTCAAACAATCCGTACCAAGCCACATTACAACACTCAGACACAAGAAATATAAAATGAACTTGGAAACCCTGCTGGCTCTGCCGCGCAACCTTAAAAAAACCTTCTTCGTCATTCACGATATCTTGATGATATTCGTGGCGTTTTGGTTTGCTCAAAGCCTCAAAGTACAATATTCCGACGAATGGTTGAGCATCGCCAACTGGCTGGCTTTTGGTAGCACTGCTGTGCTGACCATCATCCTTTTCATCCGTATCGGCCTCTATCGCGCCGTCACACGCTTCGTCAGCATCCGCGTCCTGACTTCAGCCGCATTCGGCAGCATCATTTCAGCGGTCTTGTTCTGCCTGACCACCCTGATTTTTGAACAAAAACTGCATCTTGCCCTGCCCATCGTCTATTTCTTGGTCTTGGTGGTCGGCGTAACCAGCTCGCGCATGATCCTGCGCGCGATTCTGACCGACCATCACCGCAAACAAATGACACCCGTCATCATCTACGGCGCAGGCCAATCCGGCCGCCAGTTGTTGGAAGCCATCAAACAGGTTAACGAATACTCGGCCATTGCCTTTGTCGATGACAACCCGAAAATCCAACGTACCGTCATCTATGATCTTGCCGTCTACAACCCCAATGAAATCCCGATGCTAATCAGCCGCTACGGCGTCCGCAAAATTCTGCTGGCGATTCCAAGTTCTACGCCGGAAGAACGCAAAGACATCATCCGCCGCCTCGAAGCATACAAATGCGAAGTCCTGACCATTCCGGGCATGAAAGATTTGGTTGACGGGAAAATCAACGTCAGCTCATTGAAAAAAATCTCTGTGGTCGATTTGCTCGGCCGCGCCCCTGTGGCACCGCGCCCTGAATTGATGAGCGCCGACATCAGCGACAAAGTCGTGATGGTGACCGGCGCAGGCGGTTCTATCGGCTCCGAACTTTGCCGTCAGATTCTCAACTGCCGTCCGACCAAACTGCTGTTGTTTGAATTGTCCGAATTTGCCCTGTACAGCATAGACAAAGAATTGCGCGAAACCCAAGCCGCGCAAGGCAGTCAAGTCGAAGTCGTACCGCTTTTGGGTTCGGTTCAAAACAAAGAACGCCTTAGCAGCATCATGAAGGCCTATCACGTCGACACCGTCTACCATGCTGCGGCCTACAAACACGTTCCTATGGTCGAGTTCAACACCATCGAAGGCATTCAAAACAACGTGTTCGGCACACTCTGCTGCGCGCAGGCTGCCGTAGATGTAGGCGTTTCCACCTTTGTTTTGATTTCCACCGACAAAGCCGTCCGTCCGACCAATACCATGGGCGCCAGCAAACGCATGGCCGAACTCTGCCTGCAAGCCCTTGCCGCCGAGCCGGAACAAAAAACACGCTTCTGCATGGTGCGTTTCGGCAATGTATTGGGTTCGTCCGGCTCCGTTGTCCCTGTATTTGAAAAACAAATTGCCGAAGGCGGCCCGATTACCCTGACCCACCAAGACATTACCCGCTACTTCATGACCATTCCCGAAGCAGCGCAACTGGTTATCCAAGCCGGCGCAATGGGTAAAGGCGGCGACGTATTCGTCCTCGACATGGGTGAATCCGTCAAAATCATCGACCTTGCCCGTCAAATGATTGTCCTCAGCGGCCTCAAAGTCAAAGACGAGCAACACCCACACGGCGACATCGAAATCAAGATTACCGGCCTGCGCCCGGGCGAGAAACTTTATGAAGAACTGCTCATCGGCGACGAGGTACAAAAAACCACTCATCCCCGTATTATGACCGCCAGTGAAGTAATGCTTCCATGGACGCAATTATCTGACATACTGTCGGAACTCCATACTGCCTGTCTCCAAAGCGACCAAAACAGCCTGCGCCAGCTTCTGCTGCGCGCACCGACAGGCTTCGTACCTAAAGACGGTATCTGCGACTTGGTTTGGCAACAAAACAATAAGGCCGTCTGAACATTTTCAGACGGCCCGGACACCATCCCGCAAGGACTACTACATGAAAAAAACGCTCTCCCTGCTTACTCTATTCGCACTGACTGCCTGTAACAGCACGACAGTCATTCCTGGTTCAACCATCAAAACCAGAACCAAAACCATTGTTTACACCGATACCGACACCGCAGCCGACACCAACCTCGACAGCCGCGTTGCCGTTTACCCCATCACGCCCAACCTGATTGAAAAAATGCGTAAGCCGCCTGTACTTTCCCAAAACAACCAAGGTTTGGAGCAAAGCAAAAGCGCTTACCGCTACCGCATCGGCAGCGGCGACGTCCTCAATATCATGGTTTGGGCGCACTCCGACCTTAACTCCCCTATCCAGCAAAGCAACCCGCAAACCAACCAAGTCAGCCGCGGGGCCTGGGTAGATGAGGGCGGTTATATTACTTACCCGCTGGCAGGCAAAATTCAAGCCAAAGACAAAACTTTGGACGAATTGCAAAACACCCTGACCAACCTTCTGAAACGCTACATCAAAAACCCTCAAGTAGCCATCAACGTTACCGAATTCCGTTCGCAACGCATTTCAGTATCCGGTGCCATCAACCAAGCAGGTCAGCTGCCGATTACCAATATCCCGATGACCATTTTGGATGCCATCAACCAAGCAGGCGGCGTTACCCAAAGTGCCGACACCCAACACATCAAATGGACGCACAACGGCGTCGACCGCACCATCTCCCTGCAAGACATGCTGCAATACGGCGATATGTCGCAAAACCATCTTCTCAGCCATGGCGACATCGTTTACGTTCCTAACAGCAGCAACAACAAAATCTACATCATGGGCGAAGTCGGCAAACAAGCCACACTGCCGATCGGCAATCACGGCCTCAACCTGACCCAAGCGCTCGGAGAAGTCGGCGGCATGAACCAAAACTATGCTGACGCAACCGGCGTATTCGTAATCCGCCGCGCACCAGAAGACGCGGCCAAACCTATCCACATCTATCAGCTCAACCTGAAAGATGCGACTTCTTACGCATTGGGCAGCGAATTCAAACTGCGTTCGGAAGATACCGTTTACGTTACCGCCGCCCCGGTTACCCGTTGGAACCGCGTAATGTCACAAATTACCAACTCCATCAGCAACGTCAACACCCTCGACAATACGTTTAGATAAACAGTGGTTCCTGCTGTCAGACCCTTGTTTGACAGCAGGATACAAAATCACGCACAATCCAAGCTAATTACATAAACGGCATACAAAAGCCGTACACACCGCACAAACGGAAAAGCAGTATCTTATAGTCTGACTCACGTTTCTTTCAGACCATAAACCGAAAACAATATCATGTACCACAACATACTCATCGTCTGCCTAGGCAACATCTGCCGCTCCCCCACTGCAGAGCGGATCATGCAGAAAAAACTACCCGGCCATCAAATCAGCAGCGCCGGCATAAAAGCACTGGCAGGTAAGGATGCCGATTTCCAGGCCATTAAAACCGCACTCAAACACGGCGTCATCGTTGCAGGCCATACGCCACGCCAACTGACCGCCCTGATGTGCGAACAGGCCGATTTGATTCTCGTCATGGAGCCCAGTCAAATCGATATGGTGGCCGACATCCATCCGCCGGCACGCAGCAAAACCATGCTGTTTGCCCAATGGTTGCCTAAAAAAACCATACCTGACCCATACAAACAAAGCAGCGAAATGTTTGAAGCCGTTTTTGAACAGCTCAATGCTGCCGCAGACACTTGGAAAACCAAACTAAACGGAAAAACTCAACCGGTATAAAACCGGCATGAACAAGAAAGCAAGCAATGAAAAAAACGACCTACACACCTTACAGCGCAGACAACGACGAAATCGACTTCGGCCAACAGCTGCGCGTAATTTGGACAAATAAATACAAAATCCTCGCCGCCCTGCTTGCAGGCGGCATTCTTGGCGCAGCCTTCAGCCTGGCATCCACTCCGCAATACCGTGCCGACGCCATGCTGGAAATTGAAACGCGACAAAACCAAATCCTGACCGAAATCAACAGCATCTTCAACAACCAAACCACGCCGTCTGAAGCAGAAGTCGAGCTGGTTCAATCACGCTTGGTACTGGGTAAAACCGTTGACGACCTTCAGCTTGACCAAGAAGTCAAAGCCAAATATACACCCGTTATCGGCAGCCTGATGCACAACGTCAGCGGCGACCCCGATCCCAAACTGACCGTCGGCAGCTTTACCGTACAAGACGAATGGTTCAACAAAACCTTCACGCTGACCGCCAAGAGCAACAAAGCCTATACCCTTACCCTGCCTGACAAACGCGTTGTAGAAGGCAAGGTCGGCGTACCTCTGAAAATCAACAATCAAACCACCCTCAAAATCGATCAAATCTTAGCCAATCCGGGTCAAGAATTTGCGTTGACCAAGTTCTCGCGCATCAGCGCCATCGAAAACATCCAAAACAAACTGGCGGTCATCAGCAAAGGTAAAACCAGCCCCATCATCAACCTTACCTTTACCGGCACTGACCCTAAACGTACCAGTGTCATCCTCAACAGCATTGCCGACAACTACGTTGCGCAAAACCGCGAACGCGACGTCCAAGTTGCATCCAGCGGTTTGGCCTTCATCAGCGAAGAATTGCCACGCTTGAAAGAAACCTTGCAAGACGCTGAAAACAAACTCAATGCCTACCGCCAACAATCAGGCTCCCTCGACATTCCGCTCGAGTCCAAAGGCGCATTGGAAAGCCTGACCGGCATCGAAACCCAAATCACCCTGCTCAAAACCGAAGAAGCAGGTTTGGCCGAGCTGTACACGCCGGAACACCCTTCCTATAAAGCCGTATTGGACAAACTTGCCGTCCTCGAGCGCGCTAAAAACAAAATCAACCAACAAATCGCCGAGTTGCCGAATACCCAACAAGAAGTTATCCGCCTGACCCGCGACGTAGAAACTAACCAAGCAACCTACGTCCAACTGTTGAGCAAACAACAAGAACTCAACATTATGAAAGCCAGTGCGCAAGGTAATGTCCGCATCGTCGATTATGCCTATGTCCCTGAAAACCCAGTTGCTCCGCGCAAAGCCGTCATCACACTCCTGAGCGCACTTGCCGCAGGCTCATTGACCACTTTGTGGCTGATGATTCGCAACCGTATGAAAAACGGCATTACTTCGTCCGAAGAAATCGAAAACCTCAATTTGGAAGTCGTCGCTCTTGTTCCACACTCCAAAACCCAGCAAAAACGCGACTTCTTCAAAAGCAAATTCAAGAAAACCGGCGGCCGTTCCAACTATCTGCTGGCCAGCGAAGACCGTACCGACACGGCCGTCGAAGCCATCCGCGCCCTGCGCACCAATATCTACTTCTCCATGCTGGACGCGCCTAACAACGTCCTCATGATTACCGGTGCCGCGCCTGAAGCAGGTAAATCCTTTATCTCCGCCAACCTTGCCACCGTAATGGCGCAGTCAGGCAAACGCGTTCTGCTTATCGATACCGATATGCGCAAAGGCTACCTTGACCGACTCTTCGGCCTTACCCCCGAGTTCGGCTTGTCTGACATCCTAAACAGCAAAGCGGCTCCAGCCAAAGCCGTACAAGAGACCGGCATTGAAAACCTCCACCTCATCAGCAGCGGCAACTATCCTAGCAATCCGTCTGAGCTTTTGATGGACAACCGTTTCAACGAGTTGCTTGCCAACGCTAGCCAACGCTACGACTACGTCATCTTGGACACGCCGCCCGTATTGGCCGTTACCGACGCCGTCATCATCGGCCAACATGCAGGCACCGTCCTGATGATCAGCCGTTATGCACACACGCGTGCACGAGAGCTTGAGGCCAGCGTCGAACGCCTCAAACAAAACCACATCAACATCAAAGGTGTCGTTCTCAACGGCATGAAGCGCGAAGCCAACAACAGCTACGACTACTACGCCTACGATGCCTACCATTCCGGTAACAATAAATCATAAACCGAAGCAGGCCGTCTGAACTTTCAGACGGCCTAAGGCTTTTTAAACGGCACAAAATATTTTTCACAAACGCTGCCCTTGCACCCCAAAGCCGTTTGTTTTAAAGTAAACCCCGTTCCCATATGGAAGAGAAACATGAAAATTACCGTCATCGGCGCAGGTTCGTGGGGTACAGCTCTCGCGTTGCACTTTGCGCACCACAACAATGAAGTTGCCCTTTGGACACGCAATCCCGACCAAATCCGCGCCCTGCAAGCAGATCGCGAAAACAAACGCGGCCTGCCCGGCTTCCCTTTCCCTGAGTCCCTGACCGTTCACGCCGATTTGGGCGAAGCGCTGAAAGACAGCCAACTTGCTCTGATCGTTACCTCCGTAGCCGGCCTCAGAAGCAGCGCCGAGCTGCTCAAACAGCATAACGCTGCCGATATTCCCGTTCTCGCCGCCTGCAAAGGTTTTGAACAAGATACCGGCCTTCTGACTTTCCAAGTACTGAAAGAAGTCCTGCCTAACAATAAAAAAATCGGCGTTCTCTCAGGTCCGAGCTTTGCCCAAGAACTTGCAGCCCAACTGCCTTGCGCCGTCGTGCTTGCTTCCGAAAACAAAGACTGGGTGGAGGAAACCACTGCCCAACTAAACACCAACGTGATGCGTCTGTACGGCAGCACCGACGTCATCGGCGTCGCTGTGGGCGGTGCCGTTAAAAACGTCATGGCGATTGCCACCGGCCTTTCAGACGGCCTCGAATATGGCCTCAATGCACGCGCTGCCTTAGTAACACGCGGCCTTGCAGAAATCACCCGCCTTGCCATCGCCATGGGCGCACAACCCAAAACCATGATGGGCTTGGCAGGCATCGGCGACCTTATCCTGACCTGTACCGGCGCACTCTCGCGCAACCGCCGTGTCGGCCTCGGTCTCGCAGAAGGCAAAGAGTTGCATCAAGTGCTTGTCGAAATCGGCCACGTCTCCGAAGGTGTCAGCACCATTGAAGAAGTCTTCAACACCGCCGCCAAATACCAAATCGATATGCCCATCACCCAAACCTTGCTGCAACTCATCCGCAAAGAAATGACCCCGCAGCAAGTCGTTGAACGACTGATGGAACGAAGCGCGCGCTTCGAATAAACGGTCGCGCCGACTGCCGTTCAGACGGCCTAGCGCACAATATGACGGCCATAAGGCCGTCTGAAGGGAAACACATGAACCAATCACTGAACAATCTGGAAATCAACGTTTACCAACTTGTCCAAAAATTTGAAACGCTGGTTTCAGAAAACCGCCGTCTCAACGAAGAAATCGACAGACTCAAACTCGAGCAAGAGCAACAAAAACACCAACACGACGCGGCCATTGACGAACTCAGCGAAGCATTGCTGGTTCAAGTCGGCAAACTCAAAGAAGACCTGCAAAGCAAAATTGACAACCTGACTGCCGAAAAAGAAAACTACCGCAACGCGCTGGCCCAAAGTGTAGACCAAATCCGCAGCCTCATTGCCCGATTGCCCCAAGAAACACAACAATAAAAGGACGCCCCGTGAGTATCGAACAAGTCAATCTCGACATCATGAATGTCAACTTCACCATCAACACGCCGAGTGAAGAAAAAGCCACCCTCCTGCAAGCCGTTGAAATGCTCAACAAAAAAAGCGACGCAATTAAAGAAAGCGGCCGCATCGTCGGCACGGACAAAATCGTCGTCATGGCAGCCCTCAACGTCGTACACGACCTCTTGAAAACCACCTTCAACGACGATTTGGCAATCGGTGAATTTGAGCGTAGAATAACCGACATGAACAACGCGTGCCAAAAAGCACTGGCGCGCTTGGAGCAAAACTGATTTTTCCCCTTTTCCCTGCGGTGTTCGCGAAGGCATATATTCCTTTGAACCAATAAGTTCGCTTTAGGTTGCCGGGAGCTGTAGTGGGCGCGAGTGTCCGTTTATCGGACGCACCCGAAACTACCCGAGGTGACCGCCTTGTCAGCAAGGTTCAAGCGGATTCAGCCTAAACGGCACTCGTGGGGATTCCCTAAAAAAGCCATACCGACAGGTGTGGCTTTTCCCTTTCTAAGTAAAGACTTTCGTAAAGATTTCCGGCCGTCTGAAAAAACCGCATATTCATGCATCAAACACACTCAATTAAGATTGACAAAAGCCAATCTCCTCTTTAAAATCCATAACTTTCTATATATATCTGGATTCCAACCATGAAAACCTTCTCTGCAAAACCCCACGAGGTGAAGCGCGAATGGTTCGTCATTGACGCAGAAGACAAAGTTCTGGGTCGTGTCGCAGCCGAAGTCGCACACCGTCTGCGCGGCAAACACAAACCCGAATACACCCCTCACGTTGATACCGGCGATTACATCATCGTCATCAACGCAGACAAACTGCGCGTGACCGGTGCTAAATTCGAAGACAAAAAATACTTCCGTCACTCTGGTTTCCCAGGCGGCATCTACGAGCGTACTTTCCGCGAAATGCAAGAGCAATTCCCAGGCCGCGCTTTGGAACAAGCCGTAAAAGGCATGTTGCCTAAAGGTCCTCTGGGCTACGCCATGATCAAAAAACTGAAAGTGTACGCCGGCGCCGAACACGGTCACGCTGCACAACAACCTAAAGTTTTGGAACTGAAATAATAAGGACACGACATGAACGGTAAATACTACTACGGCACAGGCCGCCGCAAAAGTTCAGTGGCTCGTGTATTCTTGACTAAAGGTACCGGCCAAATCATCGTAAACGGCCGTCCCGTTGACGAATTCTTCGCACGTGAAACCAGCCGCATGGTTGTACGTCAACCTCTGGTTCTGACTGAAAATGCCGAATCTTTCGACATCAAAGTTAACGTAACCGGTGGTGGCGAAACCGGTCAATCCGGCGCTATCCGTCACGGCATCACCCGCGCCCTGATCGACTTCGACGCAACCCTGAAACCAGCTCTGTCTCAAGCAGGCTTCGTTACTCGCGATGCTCGTGAAGTTGAACGTAAAAAACCTGGTTTGCGCAAAGCACGTCGTGCAAAACAATTCTCCAAACGTTAATACGTTTTCAGAATCGAATCAAAAAGCCTTGCTCTGCAAGGCTTTTTTCATTTATAAAACAATAATCCAATACCCCGCAATATATGATGAAAACCCTGCTCCACTATGCCAAATCATTGCTTCAGGCTGTGATTATCTTCATCTTCTTATCCCTGATTGTCGACTGGGTGCGCAAGCCTGACCAACCCTTGCAGTCGGCAGCACAAACACTGACTTTAACTGATGGGCAAACCACTTCCCTTCAATCCTTCAGTCAAAATCGGGTTGCCATCGTTTATTTTTGGGGCAGCTGGTGTCATATTTGTTCATACACATCGTCCACCATAGAAAAGCTGCACCAAGACAATATCCCAACACTGGGCGTAGCCTTGCGCTCCGGAAGCGATGCGGACATTGCCCGCCATATGCAACAAAACAATCTATCCTTTCCAAACTTCAATGATTCAGACGGCCTGATGGCTCAAAAATGGAATATAGCCGTCACCCCAACCATTATCATATTAAAAGATGGCAAAATGATTCATCACACATCCGGCCTTTCCAGTTCTATCGGCTTAAAAATCAGGGTTTACTTGGCAAATATCTTCAGCTAAATTCTTTGAAAATCCACTAAAAATTGAGAATCTAAAGAATAATTTCACCTGAATATATTCAAACAATTCCATTTCATAAATAAATAAACTATCTCTTTCCCAATAACATATGATTTTGTTGAGATTATAAAGAAAATAGACTAAGATATAACCATAAGAACAATTGGAAACATTATTATCAAAACAAACTGTTAGAGATCTTCATCTAATATTGTGGCAGTGATGCTTTTGTTCCCATAAACCCGGCTGCCGACGGCAGACTTAAAACAGCAATATTCGCCTTTATCAATCTACCTCACGCTTCAACGGTTTGATTTTTGATAACACCGGAGACTTAGTAATGCCCAACCAATCTAAACATGCATCTATCAATATCGGTCTGATTCAGGCGCGGGAAGCATTGATGACCCAATTCCGCCCTATTCTGAACCAAGCCAATATTACCGACCAGCAATGGCGTATCATCCGGCTCTTAGCGGAAAACGGCACACTCGACTTTCAAGATTTGGCCAATCAGGCCTGCATCCTTCGCCCCAGCCTGACCGGCATTCTGACCCGCTTGGAAAAAGCAGGTTTGGCCGTCCGCCTGAAGCCTTCCAACGACCAACGTCGTGTTTACCTGAAACTGACGCCCGAAGGTGAGAAACTCTATGAATCCACCGGCGCATTGGTTGACGAACGCTACGATGCGATTGAAAAAGTTCTATCCAAAGAAAAAATGGCACAACTCAAAGAACTCTTGGCAGAGCTGGCAAAAATCGAACAGGCATTAAAATAAAGAAAGCCGGATGACAGACTCAACACACACACTCAAGAGACCATTTCGAGAGGCCATGGCCTCCTGTGCCGCCGGCGTGCACGTCATCACGACAGACGGCGAAGCGGGACGCTATGGCATTACCATGACTGCCGTAACTGCCGTTACCGACGAGCCGCCGACGGTCATGCTGTGCATCAACCGCCAATCCGCCATCATTCCCATCCTGCAAGGCAATCGTGATTTGTGCATCAACACGCTCAACGACAGCCAGCAGGATATCGCCGAACACTTTGCCGGACTGACCGACCTCTCACCCGAAGAACGCTTCGAATACCATATTTGGCATAGAGGGCAAACCGGGCAGCTCGAAGTCGAAGGCGCGCTGGCGCATCTTCACGGCAGCATTGTCGACCAACGCGAAATCGGCACGCATTGCGTCTTTTTCGTTCAGATCAACGAAATCCGCAATACCGATACACAAGCACCGGCATTGCTGTATTTCCGTAGGCAATTCAAATCTTTGGCATAAATAAAGGTCTCAGGCCGTCTGAAACATCAGTTTCATTTTTCAGACGGCCTGAGACTTTTTCTGTTTCACACATTATAGGCACACCCATGAAAGCAATGATACTGGCCGCCGGTCGCGGCGAACGCATGCGCCCCTTGACCGACCACACGCCCAAACCCTTACTCGAAGTAGCAGGCACGCCGCTTATCGGTTGGCACTTGCGCCGCCTGAAACAGGCCGGATTCACTGAAATCGTCATCAACCATGCCTGGCTTGGCCAGCAAATCGAAGACACCTTGAAAGACGGTTCAGCCTACGGCGTACACATTGCCTATTCTCCCGAGCGCGCCGGAGGCCTGGAAACTGCCGGAGGCATTGCCACCGCCCTGCCGCTTTTGGGCAACGAGCCGTTTTTGGTCGTCAATGGCGACGTGTTGACCGACATTGATTTCCAAGCTGCACGACTGGCTGCCCAGCGCATACAGAAACACAACCTTCTCGCCCATTTGTGGCTGGTGGACAATCCGCCCCATCATCCCGAAGGCGACTTCGGCCTGCTTTCAGACGGCCTGGTATCCGCCTCATCAACAGACGGCCAAGCCCTGACTTTCAGCGGCGTGGGCGTTTATCATCCCGCGCTTTTCAAAGACACCCCGGCACACCAGGCTGCCAAGCTTGCCCCTCTGTTGCGTCAAGCCATGAGCCAAAACCAAATCAGCGGCGAACACCACAACGGCCTTTGGTTGGACGTCGGCACAGTCGAACGCCTGCAAGAAGCCGACCGTATCGCCCAAAGCTGGTAAAACAAAAGGGACGTATCCGATACGCCCCTTTTAATATTCAAGGCCGTCTGAAAACATTGATCAAACCATTTTCAGACGGCCTCAATCCATCAATCAAGCTTTGCCCATTTCTTTTCTTGCTTCATTCCTAACAGGCCATTGGCAATCATCACGCACAATCCCGACCAAATCAGTCCGTAGCCGATCAATGCGCCGCCCTGCACCGGCTCGTCCAGCCATACAATCGACACAATAAAAAGCAATACAGGCTCCAAATAGCTCAACATGCCGAACACTGCCACCAGCAGCAATTGATTCGCCTTCAAATTCAAATGCATGGATATTGCACTATTAAAACCCAGCAACACAATAAAAAAGATTAAAACCGGTTTGGCCGCAATCATCGCCGGCGTATCCGTTGCCAGCACAATATACGCCAACGCAAACGGCGTAATCATCATCAAATCAAAGGTCAGCCCGATTAAGGAAGGCACGCCCAGCTTGCGGCGCAGCAGATAATAAAACGGATAAGTACCGAACACCCATACAGTCGTCCACGAAAACGCGCCCGACCGCACCAATTCACATGCCACGCCTGCACACGCCAAGATTACCGCCACCCTCTGCAACCGGTTCAAACGCTCTTTAAACCAAATCCGTCCGCCCAGCATCATCGCCAAAGGAAACAGGAAATAACCCATGGCAATGTTTACCCCTTCCCCATTGACCGGCCCCCAGACAAACAGCCACAACTGGCTGGCAAATATCGGCGTCGGCAATACAATCAGCAGCCACCGTTTCCAATCCCGGCCGACGCCATAAGCAAAACGCATTGCCGCCTGCCAACCGTTGACCATCGTCATCAGTACGCACAAAGCCGACAGCATGGCGACCATGCGCCAGGCAAACACCTCCGTCCCCGTCATCGGCCTCATCCACATTCCGTACAAAAACAGCATGGAAAACAACAAATTGGATGCTACCGCAGCCAGCAAACCTTTGGATAAATTCGTCATTTCAGACGGCCTTTTGCAATCAATCAAAGTTAATATTGTAGAAAAAACGGATGAAAAAATTACTCATCTTTTTGAATGAAGTTGTACCGCAAACATCTATTTCATTAAAGGCCGTCTGAAAACCCTGTCTTCAGGTTTTCAGACGGCCTTTCATTACATCGAAGCAGTCTAATGCATCAACCCTGCTTCACAATATCCGACAGCGGCCAGCGCGGCTTGACATTGAATGCGCCGACAGCCTGACGCTCGGCAAGACGCATCGCGCCGGCAAAGGCAATCATTGCGCCGTTGTCGGTGCAATATGCCATCGGCGGGAAATAGACGTTGATTTTTTCTTCCTGAGGTTTAGATTTGCCTTTTTCAGACGGCATTTTGACGGTTAAGCGCGAAAATTCATCACGCAGTTTCCAGTTTGCACCCACACCGCCGGCAACCACCAAAGTTCTGAAGCCGGTATCCAACAACGCTTTTTTGGCTTTGGCCGCCAATACGTCAACCACCGCATCTTGGAAGGCGCGGCAAATATCGTTACGCGTCTGTTCGGGAATTTCATCGCTGCCGGTTTCGGCGCGGACTTTTTCGACAGCGGTTAAAACGGCGGTTTTCAAACCGGAAAAGCTCATCTGCAAATCGTGCGAATGGAGCATGGGGCGTGGGAACGTGAAAGTATCAGGTATGCCGAGTTTGGCCAGCTCGGACAATTTGGCACCGCCGGGATAAGGCAAACCCAAAAGCTTGGCCGTTTTATCAAACGCCTCGCCTGCCGCATCGTCTACGCTCTCACCCAACAAAGTGTAATCGCCGATACCGCGTACAGCCATAAATTGCGTATGTCCGCCCGAAACCAGCAAAGCGACAAATGGAAATTCAGGCTTGTCGTCTGCCAACAAAGGCGAGAGCAAATGGCCTTCAAGATGGTGAACGGGGATAACGGGCTTACCGATGGCAAATGCCAAGGCATTGGCGAAGCCTGAACCGGCCAGCAATGCGCCGCCCAAGCCCGGGCCTTGCGTAAAGGCAACCGCGTCAATATCGGCATAGCCTACGCCAGCTTCCTTCAAGCAACCTTGCGTCAACGGCACGACACGGCGGATATGGTCGCGGCTGGCCAATTCGGGGACAACGCCGCCATATTCGGCGTGCATCGCCATTTGTGTGTGCAAATGATGCGCCAACAGGCCGCGCTCGGTATCGTAGAGCGCAACGCCGGTTTCGTCGCAAGATGATTCAATTCCTAATACCAACATGGTTTGAGGCCGTCTGAAAAAATGATTAAAAAAGATTCAGACGGCGTTTTCTCCGAAAACGGAAAAAGGCCGTCTGAAATAAAGTGCGAGATAGGCTGCTTACAAAGTGCCGTAAGAATGCAGACCGCTTAAGAACATATTCACACCGATAAAGGCAAAGGCGGTAATGATCAGGCCGATGACTGCCCACCAAGCCAACACCCTGCCGCGCCAGCCTGCCACCAGTCGCAAATGCAACCAGACAGCGTAATTCAGCCAAACGATAAATGCCCAAGTTTCTTTCGGGTCCCAGCTCCAATAGCGACCCCACGCGTCGGCCGCCCACAATGCGCCGAGAATGGTGGCAATGGTAAAGAACAAGAAACCGACGGCAATCGCTTTGTACATGACTTCTTCAATGACTTGAGATTGCGGCAGCCATGATTTTTTGCCTGCATCTTCTTTTCTGAGTGCCAGCAGTTCGGCAAAACCCAGCATGGCGGCGATACAGAATGCGCCGTAGCCGATAAAGTTGGCCGGAACGTGGATTTTCATCCACCAAGACTGCAAAGCAGGAATTAGCGGCTGAATGGCATGCGCCTCGCGTGAAACGCTGTACCACAAGACAAATCCGACCACAATCGCCATAAAGCTGAAGACGAAGCCGCCCAGTTTTTGTACGGCAAAACGACCTTCGTAATAGAGGTACATCAGCGCCGTAATGACCAAGAACAAGATAAATACTTCGTAAAGGTTGGAAACCGGAATATGGCCGGCATCGGGACGCAGCAGATAGCTTTCATGCCAGCGCACCAGCAAACCGACAAAGCCCGCCACCGCAGAAACCCATGCAAACACGGTACCCATGCCCAAAAGCGTATTGGACGGCACATTTTTGCGTACCGCCGCTATCGCGCCGACGATATAGGCAAACAAGGCGAAGAACACAAACGCGCATTGCCACATAATCGCCGACTGGCTGCTTAACAGGTATTTGAGCAGGAATCCGTCTGCACGTTTGATGTCGCCGCCATACAAATCAACGGCAAAATACGCCAAGCACACGCCTAAAGGGATAAACCAGCGCATCGGTTTGAAAAACCAACCCAGAAAAACGGCAATACCGGCACTCACCCACAAAATTACCATTTCGTAAATGTCCATGTGCAGACCGGCCTGGGTTTGGGCAATAAACGCGCCGACTGCAATCAGCAGCGCGAATGCCCAGTCGAAAAGGTTGAGGTTTCGGATAAATGATTTATGTGTCAGAAGCTCATGCTCGGGCAAGGCCTGATGTTTGTTATTCATGGTTCAAATCCTTGGCAAGCTGCTGCAATTGCCGTGTGTGTTGCGGAAATTCTTTCTGCAAGTCGCGTTCGTTGCGGCTGGAAGACATGGCAAAACGGATACGGCCGTCTGAAAACAGCAGCCAAGCACGTTTTTCACGAATATAGAACATAAACACCGTACCCAACACCAGCAATACCGAACCCAAATACACCAAGAATGCGCCCGGAGAACGGGTCATCTGCAGGCCGGAAGAGCGTACTTCGGTAAAACTTTCCAGTTGCAACAGCATCGGCGCGGGATATTCGGTCAAACCGGTGTAAGCATCCATTGCATGCAGCAGGAAACGGTTGCGTTTTTCATCTTGCGGCCAAGCCGGCAGATTGTATGTGCTGATCGTATCTTCCAAAGCGGCATTCATCACGCCATAGAGCATCTCATAGAAATAGCCCTGCATTTTTTCCTGCTGCTCTTTCGGAAGATTGGTGGTAACAAATTCGTCCAAAGCCAAATAGCCGCCTTTGGCAAAAATAGACAAGGTGTTTTCCGCCGCCGCCATGAATTGCTCACGGATTTCGGCAGGCGCGCCTTTAACGGCATTGGCAACAGTTTTACGGCGTGCCGCATCGTCTTTCAGATATTGGCGTAAAGCCATAAAGGTGTCGATTTGGCCGTTTTTATCCATCGGAATGCGCAACCAGCGGTATTGCTGCGCCAAGCCGCTGCGTGTGCCGGTAATGAAAAAATAGTCTTCATCTTGTTTTACCGGCAACATATAGTTTTTATATTCGACCGCCTGCCCTGCTTTGTCGCGGATACGGTAAACGATAGAAGGGCCGATATTTGTGTATTTTTTGCCTTCTTGACGGACAGAGCGAACATCATTGATGGCGGATTTCAAGTTTTGCTCTTTTTCAGACGGCTCGCTCATGTCTTCGACGTTCATCGAAGTAAACTGGTCAAATTCCAGTTTATAAGAGGTCTTGCCCAAATCCAGCGGAAACTCGCGCATAGACGTTGCTTTGAGTTTAACCGGAGTACGGTCAGCATCGGCCAGATTCCACGCTTTAAACGTCAAGTCCGAGCCGCCATCGGCAAAACTTGCCTGATAAACCGTAATACCGTGCAGCGTCAAAGGATGGTTGACGCGGATAGTGTGTTCGCTGACTTTGCCGGTTGCCTTGTCCGTTATTTCCAAGTCGCTGGCAAAATCACGCGGCATACCGGTATCGTAAAAGTCGATATGGAATTTCTTTAATTTAACCGAAAACGGCAGGTCCTGTACCAGCATGCCGTTATCCGCATTCAGAAACACCACGTCCGCGCTCTGCCCTTCCGCAATATTGACATTGCCCCTAAACGACAGGTTGGATTCTCCCAACACGCTTTCTGGCTTAAAGTCTTTAGCGTAAACCGCCGTATTGTCCGGCACGACTTGGCCGGTGAGCATACCGATTTTCAGCAGGATATTGCTGTCTATCAAACCGCCCAAACAAATCACAATCAGCGCGACATGGGCAAAAATATAGCCCCATTTATTCATCGCGCCTTTTTTCGCCGCCACCAAAACCGAGCCGTCTTCACGCGTAACGGTTTTACAGCCGTAGCCTTGTACTTCCAAATATCGTTGTGCGACTTCGGGCGTTACCTGTCCGTCTAAAACGATGGAATGGCGCATTGCCGCCAGTGATTTCTCCTTCGCGTTTTCACGGAAGGAACGAATCTCGCGCAAAAACGGCGGAACATTGCGAATCAGGCACAATCCGGTGGAAATCACCAAAAACATCATGATGACAACGAACCACGCCGAGGCGTACACGTCGTACAGACCCAAAAAGCCGAAAATCTGCGACCAAAACGGGCCGAATTTCACCAAATAATCAACTTGTGGCTGGTTTTGCTGCAAGACCGTACCGATAATCGAAGCCACGCCCAACAGGCTGAGCAGGGCGACGGCAAAACGCATGGAGCTGAAAAAGGCAAACCATGGTCTGCGGATAAGTGGGACGGATGATGAAGATTTACTCATGTCTCAAATGTCGGCTTGGGGCAACCCGATCGATGGAACGGACTGCAATGACGTTATGATGCGAAAGGAAGAATACTGCATATTGTAGTAAAAATCTTGCTGTCGCTATTTGAAAAAAACAATCAGGCTTATCGGCCTATATTGGCTAAGGCCGTCTGAAGAGTTTTCAGACGGCCTGTATCAATAAGCTCGTTTCAAAACGAAATTAGTGCAAACCTTGGATGAAGTTGGCTACTGCGTTCAACTCTTCTTCGCTCAGGCGGTTGGCAATATCGGCCATGATGGCGTTTTTGCGTTGGCCGGATTGGTAAGCTTTCATTTGCTCGACAACGTAAGCTTTGTGTTGGCCGCCCAGACGAGGATAGGCTTGGATTTCAGTACCGCCGCCAGGGATACCTGCGCCGCTAGGACCGTGGCAAGACATACATGCCGGCAGTTTTTTAGCGCTCAGGCCGCCGCGATAGATTTTCGCGCCCAGCTCTGGGTTTTCTTTAGGATTGGCTTCGCCCGGTTTACCTTGTTGTTTGGCGTAGTAGGCGGCAGCGTCGCGGATGTCTTGTTCGGACAAGTTCATCACCATCGGTTTCATCACACCGGCAGCACCGTGGGTACGGGTACCGTCTTTGATGGCCATGGTTTGGCCGTAGGTGTAGGCCGCGAACTGACCTGCCAGTTTAGGATAAGTTGCGATACCGCTGTTACCATCGGCTGCGTGACACGCCGCACAGATAGTAGTCGCTACCTGTTTGCCTTTTTCAGCATCTGCTTTAGGGGCAGCGGAAACCGCACCGGCAGCCAATACCAAGGCCAATAAAGTCAATCGTTTCATGGAGTGCTCCTGATTACAGCATTGCGTACCGCGTCAATGCCTTTTTTATACTCAAATACCGGGGAATTTTCCCGATTAAAACCGATAATTCTATAAACGTGCTATTCTATACCAAGTTTACATTAAATTACTACTCAAATTACCAAACTGCTGCAACATAAATGCCCGATACAAATTATGATGTTGCAGTTTTGTTTCCATGCAAGGAAATACTGATGAATCTTTTTCAAAACGCCAAATTCTTTACAACGGTCAACCATCTGAAAGACCTGCCCGACACGCCGGCCGAGATTGCCTTTGTCGGCCGAAGCAATGCAGGAAAATCCAGTGCCATCAATACTTTAACCAATCATGTGCGCCTTGCCTACGTTTCCAAAACACCGGGACGCACCCAACACATCAATTTCTTTGAACTGGAAAACGGCAATTTCATGGTCGATTTGCCCGGCTACGGCTACGCGCAAGTACCGGAGGCCATCCGTACGCACTGGGTCAAACTCTTGGGCGACTACCTGCAACAACGCCGCCAACTGATCGGCCTGATTTTGATTATGGACTCGCGCCATCCGCTCAAAGCTTTAGACATTCAAATGCTGGACTTTTTCCACATCACCGGCCGCCCCGTGCATATCCTGCTATCAAAAGCAGACAAGCTGTCTAAAAACGACCAGATTAAAACTTTGGCGGCGGTTAAAAAATCACTCAAACCCTACACCGAACGCCAAAAAATCAGCGTTCAACTGTTCTCCAGCCTGAAAAAGCAAGGTATGGACGAAGTCAATCAAGTGGTCGGCTCATGGTTTGACGCGCATCGCGAAGAAATCGAAAATCATTCAGGCGAAGCATCGCCTGAATGATTGTAAAACAAGGCGGAATAAGATAAGTTGACCAACCGCAAATCTTATTCCGTCATTTGGTTTCTCAACATCGCGTTTACCATTTAATTCGGGGCATGTCTCACACATGCCCTTTTTTTCATCACGCTTTTTTTGTTTTCACACGCAAACCACAATCTCCGCCAAATATACCATCACAATATATCAGCAAGACCGTCTGAAAGCGCGGCTTCTATCTCCATTATTATTAAAATGTTAATTTTAATATTGCCACCAATTGCACATCTTAGCGTTTTGCTCATATTCAGCTAATTGTTGAGGCATAGAATGCATTCATCGTTCAACAACACAGTAGGAAAGAAAATCATGAAACGCATTAACGCTTTTATTTCAAAAAACTCATCATCGCCGGTATTATTGCTTCAAGTTTGGGCGTTGCCGGTGCGGCAGGTACCATGGCTTTCAAAGAAGGTATGTTTGCAAAGGTTTCCGGCCAGCAAGCAGCCGCAGCAGCGGTAGCAGAAGTGGGCGGCGTCGTTAAAGATGTCGATTACAAATACAAACAACATTTGGGCGGCCGTTACAAAGTAGAAATCTTGAAAGACGGCGTTGAATACGAAGCTTTGGTTGATGCTCAAAACGGCAAAGTATTGGCAGTAGCACAAGATGACGATCAAGACAAACGACACTTTGGTAAACATGATAAGCATCATAAACATGACAATGCCGAGCCCTCTTCATCGCAAAATACAGATTATCAGGCTCCTGCAGATGCTGCACCTGGCACACCTGAAAATGCAACCGCTTCCGAGGTAACACAATCTTAATTTAAACTTTAAAAAAGCCAATGCCGTCTGAAACTTTCAGACGGCATTGGCTTTATAATGCAGCATTATTTAAAACACGATTTACATCAAGCCAATCGTTTTCAGACGGCCTTTGTCTCATCTTCGCCGCCTACCCAACCTGCTTCTTTCAATTTCCGCCGTTGTGCATCATAGCGGGCTTTTTCCGCCCAATACATTGTCTGAATACAGGCATCGCCGCATTCGCTGCCACAACATTCCCACGATTCGGGACGGACAGGTTCGTCTAAAAGCGACTCGCCCAAGATGGCTTCGGCTTTATTCTTCAGGGTCGTATCCATCGGCAATTTCCAAGCGTGCGCCGTCAAATTCAATCACTTCGCCGCCGCGTATTTTGGCGGTCTTACGGGTTTCGGTTTCGCCGTTGCGCAATACCAGCCCTTCGACGATAAACGCTTTTGCCTGTCCCCCGCTTTCGGCAAGGCCGGCCAGTTTCAACAGGTCGCATAAAGCGATGTATTCGTTGTCTTCAAGATAGACGGTTGCTTCCATCATTCAATCCTTTTCAATAATGGCGATATTTTAACATGGCCGTCTGAAAGAAAGCCCCCTTCTGTTTGATTTGCTTTATCCAAACCCATTACATTTGGTTTTCAGACGGCCTTTAGCTGCCAACCCTGCTACAATACGCCTTTTATTGTTCACGCCGATTTTGCCATGACCGAGCCGACCTACATCCCCCTGCGCCTGCATACCGAATTCTCGATTACCGACGGTATGGTGCGGATTAAAAAACTGATTGCCAAAGCGCAGGAATACGGTTTGCCTGCTTTGGGCATCAGCGATTTGATGAACGAATTCGGTTTGGTGAAATTCTATAAAGCCTGCCGCGGTGCAGGAATTAAGCCCATCGGCGCGGCGGACGTGTGGATAGGCAATCCGAATGCGCCCGACAAGCCGTTTCGTGCCATGCTGATTATCCGCAACGACGCGGGCTATCTGCGCTTGAGCGAGCTTTTGACGGAGGCCTATGTCGGCAAAGACCGCAATATCCATCATGCGGAACTCAATCCCGAATGGCTGGAAAACGGCGACAACAGCGGCTTGATTTGTTTGAGTGGCGCGCATTACGGCGAAGTAGGCGTGAATCTGTTGAACGGCAATGAAGACGCGGCGCGTGCAGCGGCGTTGAAATATGCGGCGTGGTTTCCCGATGCGTTTTATTTAGAGCTGCAACGCCTGCCCGAACGCCCAGAATGGGAGGCTTGCGTTTCTGGCAGCGTGAAGCTGGCGGAGGAATTGGGCTTACCGGTAGTGGCAACGCATCCAACACAGTTTATGAGCAGCGATGATTTCAACGCGCACGAGGCGCGTGTGTGCATCGCTGGCGGCTGGGTGCTGACGGACAAAAAACGTCCGCGCGATTTCACGCCGAGCCAATTTTTCATTCCGCCGGAAACCATGGCAGAACGTTTCGCCGATTTGCCCGAAGCCTTGGAAAACACGGTAGAAATCGCCAAACGCTGTAATCTGCACATCACATTGGGCAAAAACTTCCTGCCGCTCTTCCCTACTCCAGACGGCCTATCGCTGGATGATTATTTGGTGAAACTCTCCAACGAGGGCTTGCAGGAACGCATGGTTCAGCTTTATCCCGACGAGGCGGAACGTGCGGCAAAAATGCCGGAATATCAGGAACGTTTGGATTTTGAGTTAAACATCATCATCCAGATGAAATTCCCCGGCTATTTCCTTATCGTACAAGACTTTATCAACTGGGCGAAAACACATGGCTGTCCGGTAGGGCCGGGACGCGGTTCGGGTGCAGGTTCGCTGGTGGCGTATTCATTGAAGATTACCGACCTTGATCCGCTCAAATACGCGTTGCTGTTTGAACGTTTCTTGAACCCTGAACGCGTCTCCATGCCCGACTTCGACGTGGACTTCTGTCAGGCAAACCGCGGGCGCGTGATTGAATATGTGCGCGAAAAATACGGCGCGGAGGCGGTAAGCCAGATTGTTACTTTCGGCACGATGTCGTCCAAAGCGGTGATTCGCGACGTGGGGCGCGTGCTGGAGCTGCCGTTTACCCTGTGCGACAAACTGTCTAAGCTTATTCCGCTGGAAGCCAACAAACCTCTGGGTTTGGACGACGCGATGAAGGCGGAGCCGCAAATTCAGGAATTGATCGAAGCGGAAGAAGCGGACGAACTGATTACGCTGGCGAAAAAGCTGGAAGACCTGACGCGCGGTCTGGGTATGCACGCAGGCGGCGTGTTGATTGCGCCGGGCAAGATTTCCGATTACAGCCCCGTGTATCAGGCGGACGAGTCCGCCTCGCCCGTATCCATGTACGACAAAGGCGACGTAGAAGACGTGGGTTTGGTGAAGTTCGACTTTTTGGGTCTGCGCAACCTGACCATTATCGAAATGGCGCAGAACAACATCAAAAACACCACCGGCGATATTGTCGATGTCGGCACAATCCCGCTCGACGACCAAGCCGCCTACAAAATCTTCCGCGATGCGAACACCACCGCCGTATTCCAGTTCGAGTCGACCGGCATGAAAAAAATGCTGAAAACGGCGCACACCACCAAGTTTGAAGAACTCATCGCCTTCGTATCGCTCTACCGACCCGGCCCGATGGACAATATTCCCGACTTCGTCGCGCGTATGAAGGGTCAGGAATTCCAATACATCCACCCGCTGCTCGAAGGCATCCTCGCGCCGACCTACGGCATTATGGTGTATCAGGAACAAGTGATGCAGGCGGCGCAGATTATCGGCGGCTACTCGCTCGGCGGCGCGGACTTGCTGCGCCGCGCCATGGGTAAGAAAAAGCCCGAAGAAATGGTGAAACACCGTGAAATCTTCGCCGAAGGCGCGGCAAAGCAAGGCATTTCGCGCGAAAAATCCGACGAAATCTTCAACTACATGGAAAAATTCGCCGGCTACGGTTTCAACAAATCCCACGCCGCCGCCTACGCCCTGATTTCCTACCAGACCGCATGGCTCAAAGCCCATTACCCCGCCGAATTTATGGCGGCAACCATGTCGTCTGAATTGGACAACACCGACCAGCTCAAGCATTTCTACGACGACTGCCGCGCCAACGGCATCGAGTTCCTACCGCCCGACATCAACGAATCCGACTACCGCTTCACGCCGTATCCGAACATGAAAATCCGCTACGCACTCGGCGCGATTAAAGGCACGGGCGAAGCCGCCGTCGAATCCATCATCGCCGCGCGGCAAAGCGGCGGCAAGTTTACCGGCCTCTTGGACTTCTGCGAGCGCGTTGGCAAAGAACACATGAACCGCCGCACCCTCGAAGCCCTGATACGCGGCGGCGCGTTCGACAGCATCGAACCCAACCGCGCCATGCTCTTGGCGAACATCGACCTCGCCATGAACAACGCCGACCAAAAAGCCGCCAACGCCAATCAGGGCGGGCTTTTCGACATGATGGAAGACGCCATCGAGCCGGTGCAGCTCGTCGATGCGCCCATGTGGAGCGAATCGGAAAAACTCGCCGAAGAAAAAACCGTCATCGGCTTCTACCTCTCCGGCCACCCGTTCGGCCCGTATGCCCAAGAAGTCCGCCAAATCGCCCCGACCAAATTAGGTCGTCTGAAACCGCAAGACAGCGTGCGCCTCGCCGGATTCGTTACCGCCGTGCGCACCATGATGGGCAAACGCGGCAAAATCGCCTTCGTCAGCCTTGAAGATTTGAGCGGACTGGTGGAAATCATGGTCAGCGGCCACACGCTGGAAAACTGCGCCGACTACCTCAAATCCGACCAAGTGCTGATTATCGAATCCAAAGTTAGCCGCGACGACTACGGCGGCGGCGACGGGTTGCGCATCATGGCCAACCAAGTCATGACCCTGCAAATGGCGCGCGAACGCTACGCCCGCAGTCTCAGCCTCGCCCTCGCACCCGGCCACGACATCGCACGCCTCGCCGCCATCCTCACCGCACACCGCCTGCCCGACACGTCGCACATCCCGCTGCAACTGTCGTACAGCAACGGCAAAGCATCGGGCAAATTGAAAATTGCGCCAAAATGGATGGTAACGCCAAGCACCGCCTTGTTTGACGAACTGGAAACATTGCTCGGCAGTAGGGCTGTTCGTGTAAATTGGTAAAATTAAAGGCCGTCTGAAACTACACGTTCAGACGGCCTTTAATTTAAAAAGCGCTTTAAAAACATAAATCAATATTCGGCTTTCAGACGACCTTATTGTATAGAGCGGTTATCTGAAAAGTTTATTGCATAAAGCCTTTGACCAATAAGGAAAGATAGCCCACAACAAAGGGGAGCGACAATGCCGAAACAATGTCAAGCACCCAGTAAATACATTGGTTTAATACAGTTTTTGAGGCGGTAAGCCGCAGCAGTTTTAAATATAGGGCAAACCAAACAAAGGGAGTGAAAATACCCCCCCCTTTTTCTATAGAAGCCCCATATTAAAGGCCGTCTGAAAAACAGTTTTATTTAACGATTTCAACAGGACCGTGGTCGTCGCAATGGTCGCCGTGTTGGTGGTGCAGACGGCCGTTGACGATGTAGTCAACATGATCGCCGTGCGGTACGGCTTCGTGGCCGCAACCTTCGCCGTGAACGTGGCCGTGGTAGCTGTCAACCGGATGGCAGCCGTCAGGGTTGGTTTCATTGACGCTCAGTGCATGCTCGTCGTAGTGACCGTTGTGCTCATGGTGCAGGTGGCCGTCGTGCAGATAATCAACGTGGCCTTCGTGTTTGATGGCAGTGTGGCCGCAGTTTGCGCCGTGGACGTGGTCATGATGTTCGTGGGTTTTGCAGGTCATTTTTTCTCTCCTAATGTTCAGTGAATAGCAATCTTTCTCGATTGATTTTTTTATCTTATCTTTTTTTGATATAAACGTAAAAAATTTTACAGTTATTAATATATTGTTACGATATATCATCTGTTGATATATCAGCCTATTTTATTTTTTCAGACGGCCTTTCATTTATAATTCATTTATTTTCAGCGAGAACTTCAAACCCTTCCGACCATTCAAAATATCGAATTTTTCAGCCGTAACGGGTAACATGGAAACAAAGGGATGGGTTCTTCAAACAAACAGGTACTGCAATGGGAAAACAAGCCAGACTTTATATGGTTCGCAGCACTCAAGGTGTGCTTTATGACGTATTTTTCGAGCGCGGCGTGGTGGCATTGGCTTGGCCCATGCTGGCAGAAGCGGCGGCAAAAGGTTTTGGCCGTGAGGAGCTGACGGATATTTACCGTTCGGCCGTGCCGGATGTGAAGTTGAGAACGGCGCAATCGGGCGCGGCTCAAATGTGGCGGTTTGTCAACGAATTGGCTGATGGAGATGCCGTACTGACCTACTCGCCTGCTTTGCGCCGTTATCGGGTCGGCAAGATTACGGGCGGAGCGGTGCATTGTCCGCAATGGGACGATGAAAAAATGTCGCTGGTACGGCCGGTTGAGTGGCTGGGCGAAGTATGCCGTGATGATTTGAGCGTGACAGCACAACGAGCTTTGGGCAGCGTGGCAACTTTGTTTGCGGTATCGGAAGCGTGTGCGGCAGAAATTTTTGAACGCGTGGGTTTTCAGACGGCCTAAAAAGGGAAAGGAAACAGTATTATGTGGAACACCATACAGGAATGGCTGAACGCTTTGCCTGTCAGTGAAGAGATCATCAAATCGGTTTTAATGTCAGTAGTGATGATTGTGGCCGTTATTACCGGGCGCAGCATCTTACTTTCGGCACATTTTCGCAGCCATCCGGATTTGAGTATCGAAAACAAACGCCGTTCGCTGGTGGTCAGCCGCAACATCACCATGCTGCTGCTCTTGTTCGGGCTGGCGATGATTTGGGCGGCGCAGATTCAAACGTTGGCGTTGTCGATGTTTGCGGTAGCCGCAGCGATTGTGGTAGCGACCAAAGAATTGATTATGTGTTTGTCCGGCAGCATCCTGCGCTCAGTGACTAAACAATATTCCATCGGCGACTACATCGAAATCAACGGCCTGCGCGGACGGGTGGTCGATATCAATATGCTGAACACGCTGATGATGCAAATAGGCCCAAATCCGTTGATTGGCCAGCTTTCCGGCAAAACGCTCTCGTTTCCCAACAGCCTGCTTCTGAGCCACACCGTGCGCCGCGACAATATTTTGGGTGATTATGTGATTCATACGGTGGAAATCCCCGTACCGATTCATTTGGATTCGGACGAAATCATAGGCCGTCTGAAAGATGTTCTTGAGCCCTTGTGCGAGCCTTATGTCCCTGCCATCAAGCAGCATTTGGAAAACGTGCAAACCCAAAAATTGTTTATCACGCCCGCCGCCCAGCCGCGTGTATCCCGCGTGCCACATGACGATAAGGTGTACAACATCATCGTGCGCTTTGCCTCGCCCGTGGCCAAACGCTTGGAAATCCAACAGGCGATTTTGGACGAATTCTTACGCACGCAATGCCGATTAATCAATAAATTAAAATAGCCCAGTTTATGTATACTATCAAATCTCTTACAATACCGAGGTTCACAATCAACAATAAGGAAAAATCATGTTGCCCGAATCAGCCCTTGCCGAAATGTACCCTGTAATCATGACCCCCAGCCATGACGGCAAATATTTCCACAACTACACCCTCTCGCTTCTGAACATCGTCCACACCAACGCCTCGCACGGCCTGCCGCTTCAAATAATGATGCAGCGCGGCGAAAGCCTGATTACGCGCGCACGCAACAACTGCGTGGCCACATTCTTAGAAAACAAAGAATGGACGCATTTATTCTGGATTGACTCCGACATCGGCTTCTCTCCAGATTCATTCTATCGACTGCTTTTGGCCGACAAAGACGTTGTGGCAGGCATTTATCCGCTCAAACGCGAAAATTGGCCTGAAGAAGGCGTTCCGGCCGGCACGACCCAAGCCGACTTCGAGCGCATGTACACTTCTTATACCGTCAACACCAGCGAAAAAAATGAAAACGGTGAAATCGTACTGAAAGTCGATGAAGACGGTTTTATGAAAGTTCATGATGCGCCAACCGGCTTTATGGTTATCAAGCGCAGCGTATTTGAAAAAATGATGGCAGCCTACCCCGAGTTGAACTACATCTCCGACAGTGACTACAACAGAGAAGACAAAGGCCTACACTACCGATTCTTCGACTGCATGGTTGATCCGGAAAGCAAACGCTATCTGTCCGAAGACTACACCTTCTGCCACCTCTGGCGTCAAATCGGCGGCGACGTATACGTCGACGTACAATCCAACCTGACCCATCAAGGCGCAAAAGTGTATCGCGGCTCGTTTGCCGAATCCCTGCAAACCAATATTGCCAATGCCGTATTTGCCCCGAAAGGCACGCCGATGCGCCTCGAACTGGCTGCACCGTTGCACGCCAATCCGCGCGGCGCAGAATAAGATTGGCCGACAGGCAGGCGGGACACTTTAATTCTGCCTGTCTGCCACCATATAACGCCTATCGTTTTCTTTTCAGACGGCCACAAGGCCGTCTGAATCCATCTTATTCAGGAGAAACCATATGAGCGACAACGTCCTGCTCCACTTGGGCGAAGAACCCCGTTTCGACCAAATTAAAACCGAAGACATCAAACCCGCCCTGCAAACCGCCATCGCCGAAGCGCGCGAACAAATCGCCGCCATCAAAGCGCAAACGCATACCGACTGGGCCAACACCGTCGAAAAACTGACCGATATTACCGAACGCGTCGGCCGCATTTGGAGCGTGGTTTCCCATCTCAACTCCGTGGTCGATACGCCCGAGCTGCGTGCCGTATACAACGAATTGATGCCTGAAATCACCATTTTCTTTACCGAAATCGGTCAAGACATCGAGTTGTACAACCGCTTCAAAATCATCAAAAACTCTGCCGAATTCGACACCCTCTCCCCTGCGCAGCAAACCAAACTCAACCACGACTTGCGCGATTTCGTCCTCAGCGGTGCCGAATTACCGCCCGAACAGCAGGCAGAACTGGCGCAACTGCAAACCGAAGGCGCGCAACTGGGTGCTAAATTCGCACAAAACGTCCAAGACGCGACCGACGCTTTCGGCATTTACTTTGACGATGCCGCACCACTTGCCGGCATTCCCGAAGACTCCATCGCCATGTTTGCCGCCGCCGCACAAAGCGAAGGCAAAACAGGCTACAAAATCGGCCTGCAGATTCCGCACTACCTCGCCGTTATCCAATACGCCGACAACCGCGAACTGCGCGAACAAATCTACCGCGCCTACGTTACCCGTGCCAGCGAATTGGCTGACGAAGGCAAATTCGACAACACAGCCAACGTCGAACAAACGCTTGCAAACGCGCTGAAAACCGCCAAACTACTCGGCTTCAAAAACTACGCCGAGCTGTCGCTGGCAACCAAAATGGCGGATACGCCCGAACAGGTTCTGAATTTCCTGCACGACCTTGCTCGCCGCGCCAAACCGTTTGCCGAAAAAGACTTTGCCGAAATCAAAGCCTTTGCGCGCGAGAGCCTGAATATCGAGAATCCGCAATCTTGGGATTTGAGCTACGCCGCCGAAAAACTGCGCCAAGCCAAATACGCCTTCAGCGAAACCGAAGTAAAAAAATACTTCCCTATCAGTAAAGTATTGGCTGGCCTGTTTGCCCAAATCAAAAAACTCTACGGCATCGAGCTGGCTGAAAAAACCGTCCCCGTTTGGCACAAAGACGTGCGCTATTTCGAGCTGAAACAAGACGGCCAAACCATCGGCGGTGTTTACATGGACTTGTACGCACGCGAAGGCAAACGCGGCGGCGCATGGATGGACGGCTACAAAGGCCGCCGCCGTTTCGCCGACGGTACGCTGCAACTGCCGACCGCCTACCTCGTCTGCAACTTCACCCCGCCGGTTGGCGACAAAGAAGCGCGTTTGAGCCACGACGAAATCATCACCCTCTTCCATGAAACCGGCCACGGCCTGCACCACTTGTTGACCCAGGTTGACGAAGTGGGCGTATCCGGCATCAACGGCGTCGAATGGGACGCGGTCGAGCTGCCTAGCCAATTCATGGAAAACTTCGTTTGGGAATACGACGTATTGGTGCAAATGTCCTCGCACGAAGAAACCGGCGCAGTATTACCGAAAGAGCTGTTCGACAAAATGCACGCGGCTAAAAACTTCCAACGCGGTATGTTCCTCGTCCGTCAAATGGAATTTGCCCTCTTCGACATGGAAATCTACCATCAGGAAGATGAAGGCCGTCTGAAAGAATGGCCGCAAATCTTGGACAAAGTGCGTCAAGAAGTCGCCGTGACCCAACCGCCGGCATACAACCGCTTTGCCTTGAGCTTCAGCCATATCTTCGCCGGCGGCTACGCCGCAGGCTATTACAGCTACGCATGGGCGGAAGTTTTGAGTGCAGACGCTTATGCCGCTTTTGAAGAAAGCGACGATGTTGCCGAAACCGGCCGCCGCTTCTGGAAAGAAATACTGGCCGTCGGCGGTTCGCGCAGTGCAGCAGAATCCTTCAAAGCCTTCCGCGGCCGCGAACCAAGCCTGGATGCCCTGCTCCGCCACAGCGGTTTTGACAACGCTGCTTGATTTGAAAATCCGCCGTTTTAATTGCTGATTCAAAGCTAAAGGCCGTCTGAAATGTTTCAGACGGCCTTTTTATAATCCATTCAATATGTTTAGCAAAAAAAATATAAAAATATTCAGCCGATAAAACCACCCAACGCGGAACGCCGCAATGATTGCCAAGCTCAATATTTCCCCCAATGCAGACAAGCCGTCCATAAAAACAGGGCATGTTCCCATGCCCTATCATTTGAATTTCAGACGGCCTTTCGGTTATCAAAACTTATTAGGAACAATGAGTGCGCCCGGCCCCTAACAAGATTTTTGAGAAAAACAGAAGTCCGCATTTCAAACTCCTATCTCCCCCTGCCCAACGCTAAAATTAGTTTTTGCCCTTTTTATCGCCGGTGTCCAAGCGCATATTGATAAATTCCATCATCAAATCTTTTTTCGTCCAGAAAAAGGTTTTCATTTTTTCCAAAGAATAGATTTTCCGAATCATCGCCGGCAATCCTGCGTGAACGATGGCCGCGACTTCGCCATTGGTTGTTTCGTTGTCCATGGCGGCTTTGAGGTTTAGATTGTGCGTATTCAGGTAATTGCTAAGCTCTTTCCTGACGCTGTTGCTGATTTCGAATTGTTTCATGTTTTCCGTCCATAATGTTTTTATAATTAAATAGCATAGGATTCTAACAAGTTTTTTGCATTGTGCATATCCCAACTTGCATATTGTTGCGAAATTTACAATTTGGCTTTTGGGTAAAATCATGCCTGCAACACATTGTTGCGGCGCACTAAATCGGATTGTTTTGACTATTTTGTTTTGGCTCGGGCCGTATTGCGGATAAAATAATGGTTTTAGGTTTTGAGGCCGTCTGAAATGTATTTGTGGTTTAAGCTGCTGCATGTGTTTTTTGTGATTTCTTGGTTTGCCGGACTGTTTTATCTGCCGCGGATTTATGTGAATCTGGCGCAATTAGAGCCCGGCAGCGTGGAATATATACGACTGACGGATATGTCGCGCAGGCTGTACCGCTTTATGTCGCCTTTGGGCTGGGGAACGCTGATATTCGGCGCGGCCATCGGGTTTGTAAACAATTGGTGGGGCAACGGCTGGCTGGCGGTTAAATTATTGTGCGGCTTGCTGCTCTTGGCTTACCAGCTTTATTGCGGCCTGCTGCTGCGCCGTTTTCAAAACGGCAGCAATGTGTATTCGCACCGCTGGTATCGGGTATTCAACGAACTCCCTGTATTGATGATGATGGCCGCGCTTTATATGGTGGTTTTCAAGCCGTTTTGATCTTCAGACGGCCTGTTTGGTAAAAAGGAAAGAATTCATGACGGTCGAAATCGAACGCCGCTTTTTGCTGGCGGATGACAGTTGGCGTGAAGCGGCAAGCGAGCCACTGGTGTTGCAACAGGGCTATTTGAGTGTAGAAAAAGAGCGCACCATCCGTGTGCGGATTATCGGTTCGCAAGCCTGGCTGACCCTGAAAGGCTATATTTCCGACATGACGCGCAGCGAGTTTGAATATGAGATCCCATTGGCTCACGCGCAAGCGATGATGGCGGATATGTGCCCGTTTAAAATGGAAAAATACCGCTATCGGGTCGAATTTGAAGGCTTTGTGTATGAAATCGACGAATATTTCGGCGACAATGCGCCATTGATTGTGGCGGAAATCGAATTGCCGTCTGAAGATACCGAGTTTCCCAAACCGTCTTGGCTGGGCAAGGAAATCACGGCAGACGGTAAATTCACCAATGCGTATTTGAGCAAACATCCGTATTCGTCTTGGACGAAATAACGAGTACAACCCACATACAAAAAAGGCATGTATCGCACATGCCTTTTTTCTTTTCAGACGGCCTGATTTACCTTACCGATATTTGTATCGAGCTGCTTTCGACATATCGTTTCAAATATAGGGCAAGTCCGTGTGTTTTATCAGTTGAACCTTACGCCGGACGGCAGGCAACCATATAGTTGACCTCGGTCGAGTCGCACAAAGAATAACGGCCGCTCAACAAATTGTAGGTCATGCCCTTGCTGCCGACGGTATCCAATCCGGCTTGGCGGCACATGCGAGCGAGTTCTGCCGGCGTGATAAATTTTTTCCAGTCGTGCGTGCCTTTGGGGACGAATTTCAACAGATATTCCGCGCCGACAATCAGATGCAGATAAGATTTGGGATTGCGGTTGATGGTGGAGAAAAACACCATGCCGTCGGGTTTGACCAGTTTCGCGCAGGCTTGAACGATGGCGGACGGATCGGGAACGTGCTCCATCATTTCCATACACGTTACCACGTCAAAGCTGTGCGGCTGCTCGGCGGCGAGGTCTTCGACGCGGATGCAGCGGTAATCAATATTGGCAACATGTTGGCTGGCCGCATGGGCAGCGGCGGTTTGCAGGGATTTTTCCGCCATATCGATGCCGGTCACGTGTTCTGCGCCGCGTTTGGCCATGCTTTCCGACAAAATCCCGCCACCGCAGCCTACATCCAACACGCGTTTGCCTGCCAATCCGGCATAGCCGTCGATATAGTCGAGGCGCAAGGGGTTGATGTCATGCAGGGGCTTGAATTCACCGTTTTTATCCCACCATTTGTCGGCGATTTGGCTGAACTTGGCGATTTCGCCAGCATCTACGTTGTCGTGTTGATTGCTCATGGTTTGCTCCTGCATAAAATAATTCGCCTGATTTTAGCCGATTGTGCTTCAAAATAAAATGTTTCAGACGGCCTTTGCCTGTTTATCGGCCCTATTTTAACTTTCATCCGTCTGCCCATAAAAAACGCACCTTGTTGCAAGGTGCGTTTCAATCGGTATGATTTAGAATTTAGCGCCGGATTCGTTAGCCATGTAGTCAACTGCGGCTTTCACTTCATCATCACTCAAGCTGCCGTTGCCGCCTTTGGCAGGCATGGAATTGAAGCCTTCGAGGGCGTGTTTGTGCAAGGTGTCTTTGCCTTGTTTAATGCGAGGCGCCCAGTCTTCTTTTTTGCCTACGGCAGGAGCACCGGGAATCAAGCCGCTGTGGCATGCTTTACAGTTCGCTTCAAAAACAGCTTTGCCGTCCACTTTGGCGGATTCTGCAGGTTTGGCGTCAGCGGCAGGCGCTTCGGTTTTCTCTTCAGGCTTGGCAGCTTCTTCAGGTTTCGCGGCTTCCTCTGCTTTGCTGGCGGCAGCTTCAACCTTATCGGCGGCCTCTTGAGCGGCAGATGCAGTCGCATCGGCAGCAGAAGCGGCTTCGTTTTTCACTTCAGATGCAACGGCTTGAGCAGCCTCTTGAGTCTCCTGTTTAGCCTCTTGGGAACAAGCTGTCAAACCAGCCATCATCATTACGGCAATCAGTAATTTGTTCATGTTCTGTCTTTCCTTAGTTTTAGTTTAAATCACTGTTTTATATAAACAGCTTAAAAATTCTAGCATAGAAACTAATCCATTCGACTTAGACTATAATAAATATTGGCATAAATCAGATTTTGTCACAAAAACAGGGAAAACATATTGACACCACACCTCTACTCAGATAGAAATCTACGCCCATTTGTCATTTGGCGTGATAATTTTCATTTTATTGTTCAATCAGTTATACTCTTAAATCTTAATGTTTCTTTTTAAATTCAACTTTTTACAAACTTTCCAGATAATACCATAAGCATTAAAACGCTTCTTATCCTAAAAAGGCCGTCTGAACCCCAATCAGATTTCAGACGGCCTTTTTGAATCATGTTAATAAACATTTGCTGCTTGGCCATGCCAAAAGACACCAGCAGGCTTACCTATTTATGTAGTTATCCATATCCCGACTACAATTTAATCCATTGCCGCCATTAGTCTTTTGCCAATGTTTCAGCTTCAGTCCACAATCCCCGCTTCTGCTCTGCCGTCAATTTCTTAATGCCGATTTCCCGTCTCAGCGCTTCACTTTTGCTCAGGCCGTCTGAAACGATGCGCATCTCGACAGGCTTGTTCAAACGCGTGTATTTCGCGCCTTTTCCTGACAAATGCACCGCAAATCGCTCTTGCGGACGGTTGCTGATGCCGCAATAAAACGCGCCGTTTTCGCACAAAATCAGGTAAACGCTCCAATTTTCCGCGTTCATAAATCCCCTTCCTTGGCAAAACTCTCGGTAAAAATGCGCACTGCAGCCTCGGTTTTGGCAGACTGGACGCGGTAAGGCGTCACCAAATAAAGGCTGACCGGCGGCAATGTCCATTCAGGCAAAACCACTTTCAGACGGCCTTGTGCGATTTTCTCCCCCACTTCGCCGCCCACTTGCAAAGACAAACCAAAACCGCTTTCGGTCAGGCCGCGGACGGCAGCAAGATGCGTGCAGGCAATGCTGTCGGCGACGTCGAGGAAATAGCTTTCGCCGCCGTGTTGCAAGGTCGTACGGACAGGCAGGAAGTGCAGCCAGCGGTGGGCATGAAGCTGCGATGGATGGGTAATGGGCGGATGGCGGTCGAGATAATCGGGCGCGGCGCAAATGGTGTACGGCCAGGTAACGAGATGCCGCGCAACAAGGTTGGGATCGTCTAAGGCGCGGTCGCCGCCACGTATGGCGATGTCGGTCTGATTGTGTTGCAGGTCGTCCAAGGTATCGCTGAAATTGAGGACGGGGCGGATTTTTGGGAACTCGGTTTGCAATCTTGCAAACGCCGTCTGAAAAGCGCGAGATTCAATGACCGTGGAAGTCAGGGAAATCCGCAATTCGCCGACGGGTTCGGTTTTGAGGTTGTCGATAACGGTACGCGTATCGGCAAGCATGGCGGCGAGACGACGGCAGTATTCGCCCAAGGCGCGGCCGGCATCGGTAGGCGCAAGGCTGCGCGTGCTGCGGTTTAACAGCTTGATGCCGTGCAGGGTCTCAAGGCGGTTGATGTGCTGGCTGACCGCCGACGGAGTCATGCCCAGCGCGGCCGCAGCGGCGTTCATGCTGCCGTGTTCGAGGACGGTAGCAAAAACAAGCAGGGGTTTGATGTCTTGCATTCTGTTTCGATTGTTTAGTTTAACTTCACAATCATAACAGTAAATTAGGGATTATCAAGCGTTTCAGACGACCTTACAATGCGTTCATCTAATCAATCACACCTCAACAAGGAGTTAAACATGAAAATCGCAGTCATCGGCGTAACAGGTTATGTCGGCAACGCAGTCGTTCAAGAATTGGCAGGCCGCGGTCATGAAGTAACCGCTTTCGCCCGCAACACAGACAAAGTTTTCCAAGCGCAAAATGTTGTCGCTGTCTCCGCAGATGTCAACGCAGCAGATTTTGCCGACAAACTGGCCGGTTTTGATGCCGTGGTCAGCGCCTTCAACCCGGGTTGGAACAATCCCAACATCGGCGCGGATTTCACACGCGGCGCAAACAATATTGTCGAAGCGGCAAAAGCAGCGCAAGTGCCATATCTCTTAATCGTCGGCGGCGCAGGCAGCCTGTATGTGGCACCCGGTTTGCAACTTATCGATACGCCTGACTTCCCGAAAGAAATTTTCGACGGCGCCAATGTCGCACGCCATCTTTTGGCAGAACTCCTGCCGCGCCGTGACGTGAACTGGTCTTTCGTTTCCCCTCCTGCACGACTGGGTGTTACCGGCGGTTTCAGCGAAGACAAAACCGGCAAATACCGCTTGGGCAAAGACGATTTGCTGATGGACGGTGAAATTCCGGCAGGCATCAGCGTGGCCGATTTGGCAGTCGCCATCGCCGACGATGTGGAAAACAAAGCGCATTTGTTTGAACGCTTTACCGTCGCCGCTGTTTAATCGTCTTAATTTAAAGGCCGTCTGAAACCCAAAGTTTCAGACGGCCTTTTGCTATAATACGCACATTAAATTTACCTATACGCGAGTTCTCATGTCCGCAACCCAACCCACCATCGCCGCCATCGCCACCGCACCCGGACGCGGCGGCGTCGGCGTTATCCGTCTTTCCGGCAAAAACCTGCTGCCTTTGGCGCAAACCCTCAGCGGTGGCAAAACGCCCAAACCGCGTACCGCGCTTTACACCGACTTTCTCGGCGGCGACGGGCAGCCGATAGACAACGGCATCCTGCTCTACTTCGCCGCCCCCGCCAGCTTCACCGGCGAAGACGTGATTGAATTGCAGGGACACGGCGGCCCCGTCGTGATGGACATGCTGCTCTCGCGCTGCCTCGAACTGGGTGCGCGCATGGCGGAACCGGGCGAATTTACCAAACGCGCCTTCCTCAACAACAAACTCGACCTTGCCCAAGCCGAAAGCGTCGCCGACCTCATCGACGCCTCCAGCAAGTCCGCCGCGCGCATGGCGTTGCGTTCGCTCAAAGGCGCGTTTTCCCAACACATACACGAGCTGGTGGACGACCTTATTACTTTGCGGATGCTGGTCGAAGCCACGTTAGACTTCCCCGAAGAAGACATCGACTTTCTCGAAGCTGCCGATGCGCGCGGCAAGCTCCAAGCTCTGCAAGGCCGTCTGAAAACCGTACTCGCCAGCGCGGAACAAGGCGCAATTTTGCGCGAAGGCATGGACGTCGTCCTCGTCGGCGCGCCCAACGTCGGCAAATCCAGCCTGCTCAACGCTTTAGCAGGCGACGACATCGCCATCGTAACCGACATCGCCGGCACCACCCGCGACACCGTGCGCGAACAAATCACCCTCGACGGCGTGCCCGTCCACATCATCGACACCGCCGGCCTGCGCGAAACCGACGACGTGGTCGAACAAATCGGCATCGAGCGTAGCCGCAAAGCCGTCTCCGAAGCCGATGTCGCCCTGATTCTGATTGACCCACGCGAAGGCGTGAACGCCAAAACCCAAGCCATTTTGAACAGCCTGCCCGAAGGCCTGAAAAAAATCGAAATCCACAACAAAGCCGACCTGACCGGCGAACCCGTCGCCGTCCGTTCAGACGGCCTCACGCAAACCGGCGCGGAAAGCGTTATCAGCCTGTCTGCCAAAACTGGCGCGGGCCTCGATTTGCTCAAACACGCCCTATTGCAGGAAGTCGGCTGGCAAGGAGAAAGCGAAAGCCTGTTCCTCGCCCGCAGCCGCCACCTCAACGCCCTGCACGAAGCCGAAGCCGAGCTGGAAAACGCCGCCCTCTGCGACAACAACCAAATCGAGCTTTTCGCCGAACACCTGCGCCTCGCCCAAAACGCGTGCAGCGAAATCACCGGCGAATTTACCGCCGACGATTTGCTGGGCGTGATTTTCTCGCGCTTCTGTATCGGCAAATAAAACGGTTTGCCATCAAATACAAAGGCCGTCTGAATGTTCAGACGGCCTTTTTTATCACCAAAACAAGCTTAATTTCACTTGCATTTATTTATTGGCAGCTTCTGCCATATTTTTTGCGATTTTGGTTGCGCCAACTGTCAAACCGGACATGCCGATTAAAGAGGCTGCTGCCAGTTTGATTAAAGTTTTCATTGTTTGTCTCACTTTCTTGTCTGTCGGCCGAAAAACGGCCTAAGTTGCGTTTCCTGAAGTATTGTAATTAATTCGTTTATGATTGAATTATTTGTGTACTACCGTTTCAATATTGTAGGCGACGCCGAGGGCGGAGGCCGGTATCCCCGACATGCCGATTAAATAAGCGGCGGCAAGCGTTATTAAATGTGCCATTTTAAGTAGTCCTTTTTCATAGATACAAAATGTTATTTAACAACATACACATTTTTTCGCCGGCATCTGCGCTGCCGACAGGACGAATCATACCGTGTTAATCGTTAATTAATTCAACTTTTCCGTAAAGATAAAATACTAAAAATATACATAATGAAGATTTTAGTTAATTTATATTTTGTTTTGAAAATGACACCGATGTCTTTCTCAATGACACCGATGTCTTAATTACATACACACTACAAACGTATCTTGCTGCGTCCATAAAATCCCTCCTTTTTTGTTGCAAAACCGCACTCTAAATTAAATATTATTTTAAATTCAAAATATTACAAATTTATCTTTTTCACAGTCCAACTCTTCACTTAGTCAAAATCAATACCTTTAATAGCTTCTTTTAAAGAAAATACGCGTTTCTAGCGCATATCCGACCATAAAATGCGCCGCAAATATATGATATAGTGAAACATTCTGCGTATTGACTATTTCCAGCATGAACAACACCCTAATCCTGACCGGCGCGGCCGCATTTTTTATCGGCGCGCTGTTTGCTTGGCTGATAACACGCTACCAAGCCCAAAGCCGACACTTTATTGTTTTGCAAGAATTGGCCGAAAGCCGCCGCCTGCATGAGTTTGCTGAACAGGTGCAGGCTCAAACTGCGGCGGACTTGGCGCAAAGCCGCCATACCGTGCAAGAATTGCAAGACGAATTGCAGGAGACAGGCAACCGCTTTGCCGCAGCCGAAAAACAGATTGCCTATCTGCAAGATTGCGAGGCCGAAGCCGAAACTTTAAAACACGAATGTGCAAAATGGCAGCAAAGCGCACAAAACCTGCAAATCAACAACGAACGCCTAAACACGCAACTGGTTCAAGAACAGGCATTGAGTGCGGATAAAAATACGCTTTTGCAACAGCAGGAAACCGAAAAAGGCCGTCTGAAACAAGACTACGACACGCTGTTGGAGCAAAACCATGCGCTGCAAGTCCAAAACGAACGCCTCTCCACACAACTGACGCAAGAAAAAGCCAATATCGACGACAAAAACAGCCTTTTACAGCAACAGGAAGCCGAAAAAGGCCGTCTGAAACAAGAATACGCCGCCCTTTTGGAGCAAAACCACGCGCTTCAAGTCCAAAACGAGCGCCTCAACACCCAATCGGAAAAAGACCGTCAGGCTGCCGAAGAAAAGCTGGCCCTGCTGGCAGATGCGCGTAAAAACCTGAGCGACCAGTTCCAAAACCTCGCCAACACTATTCTGGAAGAGAAAAGCCGCCGCTTTACCGAGCAAAACCACGACCATCTCCAGCAACTGCTCAATCCGCTCAACGAACGCATACACGGCTTCAGCGAGCTGGTTCAGCAGACTTATGAAAAAGAAGCCAAAGAACGCCTGACCATCGAAAACGAGCTCAAACGCCTGCAAACGCTCAACACCCAGCTCCACCACGATGCCAAAGCACTGACCACCGCACTGACCGGCACGCAAAACAAAACCCAAGGCAACTGGGGCGAGATGATTTTGGAAAGCGTATTGGAAAATTCCGGCTTGCAAAAAGGTCGCGAATACATCGTCCAAGCTTCCAGCGTCCGCCACGAAGCAGACGGCACCCAACGCCGCCTCCAGCCCGACGTCCTCATCAATCTGCCCGACAACAAACAAATCGTCATCGACTCCAAAGTATCGCTGACCGCCTACGTCCGCTATACGCAAAGCACCGGCGCAGAAGCAGAACGCGAGCTTGCCAACCACGTCGCCAGCATCCGCGCCCACATTAAAAGCTTGGCCACGAAAGATTACACCGACCTTGAGGGCGTCAAAACGTTGGACTTCGTCTTTATGTTCGTCCCTGTCGAACCGGCCTACCTCCTCGCCCTGCAACACGATCCAAACCTCTTCCAAGAGTGTTTCGACAAACGCATCATGCTGACCGGCCCCAGCACCCTGCTCGCCACCCTGCGCACCGTTGCCAATATCTGGCGCAACGAGCAGCAAAACCAAAACGCGCTGGCGATTGCCGAGGCAGGCAGCAAACTCTATGACAAATTTGTCGGCTTTGTCGAAAGCATGGACGGCATCAATAAAGCGCTTGTTCAGGCTCAATCCCAGTTTCAGACGGCCTATGGCCGCTTGGTTTCCGGCAGGGGCAACCTCATCAGCAGCACCGAAAAACTGCGCAAACTGGGCATCAAAGCCGGCAAACAGCTGCAACGCGATTTAGTAGAAAAAGCCGTATTGGAAAACGAAGACCAAGCCGCCTTACCGACCGCACAAGACCAAGAAGATAACTAATAAAATTTAAGACATTGCAAATAAAGGGAATTTAAGCAATGAGCAACATCACCATCGTCCTTGCCGCCGATACCGGCTATGCCGAGCAGATTCATACACTGATGAAATCCATCTGTACCCACAACACAAATGTCGATTTCTACCTCATGCACAATACCTTCAGGCGAGAATGGATCAACTATACCAACCAAAAGTTCGCAGCCAGCGGCAACCGCCTGAATGACGTCAAAATCGAAATCGACTTCAGCCAATATCGCCGCTTGTCCCATATTTCGGATGCTGCATTTTTCCGCCTGATGATGCAGCACCTGCCTGTCGACCGCGCCCTGTATCTCGACAGCGATATGGTGGTGACCCAATCCCTGCATGATTTGTTCAACCTCGATATGCGCGGTTATCCCGTTGCGGCGGTACAAGATTCCGTTTTGGCGCGCATCGAGTGGAAACACCCTATCGACCTGCACACCACACCCTATTTCAATTCAGGCATGCTGTTGGCCGACTTGGTGCAATGGCGGGAACACAATATCGCGGAGTAACTACTAAAAACCGCCGCCTGTCTCAACGAAGCCGTACCCTATGGCGACCAATGTTTCTTAAATACCGTCTTCCGAAACAGCTGGCTGGAATTGAACGAGTCTTGGAACTTCCAAACCGGCGCAGTCGAATATTTCCAAAAACGAAACCTCGGCGAAGTATTCCCCAAACCCGACACTGTTCCACCCGTTATCCACTACACCACACGCGCCAAACCGTGGTTGTGCGATTACAGCGAGATTCCTTTTATCGAAGTCTATTGGCAATACTATTGCGCCGACTGGCCGAAAGCGTAATTTCAGGCAAGGATTTCCGTTCCCTTCAATTATCTTTAAACAACCCATCATCAAAAACAAAAGGCCGTCTGAAATTGTTTCAGACGGCCTTTAAGCCATAAAAAAACAGGCAGAACATTCTGCCTGTTTTGTGTTCAAACCCGACCGTAAAGCAGGCTTTGCACCCACCCTCAGTCGGCGTTCGTTATCCGATTAGATACCGCGCAACAATTCGTTCACGCTGGTTTTCGCACGGGTTTGCGCGTCCACGCGTTTGACGATAACCGCGCAGTAGAGGCTGTGGCTGCCGTCTTTGGAAGGCATGCTGCCGGATACGACAACCGAACCAGCCGGTACGCGGCCTTGATAGATTTCGCCGGTAGTACGGTCAAAGATTTTAGTGGATTGACCGATGAACACGCCCATAGAAATCACACTGCCTTCTTCGACAATCACGCCTTCGACGATTTCAGAACGCGCACCGATAAAGCAGTTGTCTTCAATAATGGTCGGGCTGGCTTGCAGAGGCTCGAGTACGCCACCGATGCCGACGCCGCCGCTCAAGTGCACATTTTTACCGATTTGCGCGCAAGAACCGACAGTCGCCCAAGTATCGACCATCGCACCTTCGTCAACGTATGCGCCGATATTGACATAAGAAGGCATCAACACGACATTTTTCGCCACAAAGCTGCCGCGGCGGGCAACCGCACCCGGAACTGCGCGGAAACCTGCGCTGCGGAATTCGTCTTCAGACCAATCGGCAAATTTAGTCGGCACTTTGTCAAAGTATTTGTTCACACCGTCGTTAAGGATTTCATTGTCCTGAATGCGGAAAGACAGCAATACGGCTTTTTTCGCCCATTCGTTGACTTTCCATTCGCCCACACCCAAACGCTCGGCAACGCGCAGTTTGCCGGAGTCGAGTTGGCGGATGGTTTCCAAAACCGCTTCACGCACTTCCGGGGTAACGGTATTCGGATTGATTTCGGCACGGTTTTCAAAAGCCGTTTCAATGATGTTTTGCAAAGACATGTTGATTCCTTCAAGAGATCAGGGCCGTCTGAAACCTATTCAGGCCACCCTATACAAATATTTAACTCGTTATTTTGCCATGTAAAAGCGATTTCGTCAGCTATTAACATGATTATCGCCGAGCGTTACACGGCCGGATTTTGGCTAAGCCAAGATTTTCAGACGGCCTGTTCAAGTGAATTGAATAGCATTTATTTTTTAACTAATTTTCCAGCTACGATATGCAAGCTACCCATTCTGCCGACACGCCGTGCCGATAAATCAATCTTTACCACCAATCTTTTGCAGAAGATTTTCAACCACCACGCCGCATTCGATATTCCGCTTTAACGGTTTCGCGTTCAAATCCTTCAAGGCCGTCTGAAAGTCGGCAAAATCCATTAACTGCGAACCGAAACGGCGCATATGTTCGGTATCCTGCTGACAATCTATCAGCGCAACGCCCAAATCCGATAAAAACGGGACGGCGCAGGCAAACGCAATCTTTGACGCATCGGGACGCAAGGCAAACATTGACTCGCCATAAAATACGCAGCCGATTTGCACGCCGTAAAACCCGCCTGCCAACTGCATTTCGCCTTGTTCATCCGGCAGCCAACATTCAAACGAATGCGCATGTCCCTGATGGTGCAGCTTCAAATAGGCCGTCTGAAACGCAGGTTCTATCCATGTTCCGTCCTGTTCCGGACGCGGCACATTGGCGCAATGGGCAATCACTTTTTCAAAACAGCGGTTGACCGTTACCCGATACGGCTTATGGCGCAAGGTTTTGGTGAGCGATCGGCCGATATGCAGGTTTTCCGGCACAATCACGGCTCGCGGCGCAACCGCATACCAGAAAAACCAACCGTCGCGGCTAAACCACGGAAAAATCCCCTGCCCATACGCCGACAACAGCCGCCCCGTATCCAAATCGCCGCTGACACCGACCAAGCCGTCGCATTCTGCCAAAGCGTAAGACGGGTCGGGGAAACGATAATCCCGTGGCGCAAGAAAAGGAATCTTCATCGTAAAGCCCATAAAGTTTCAGACGGCCTCAAGCTAAAAATGCCCAAGGCCGTCTGAAAAATCAACACACAAACTGCTTAACGTTTGGTTTTGGTTTGGCAATCGCCGCATACGCCGTACATATACAGCGCGTGGTCGACAATGCGGTAGCCGTTTTCTTCGGCGATTTTGTCTTGCAGCGCTTCGATTTCCGGATTGTGGAATTCGGTTACTTCGCCGCATTTCACGCAGAC